>DATBAK010000003.1 GCA_036271555.1 Acidimicrobiia bacterium | reverse complement strand
GCACGCTGCTGCACGTCGACAACCGCGACGGCTCGTGGCTCGCGGTGACGCGCGAGCAGGAAGTCGACGTCATCCGTCGCCTCATCGCGGAAGGCGACCGTGACCTCGGCACCCGTGTCGCCGACGCGCTCGACCGGAGCGACGCCGTCGCGGTCTGAGGCACACGCGCCCGGTCGATTCGTGGAGACGATGGGATTCGAACCCACGACCCCCTGCTTGCAAATCTGCAATTGGGCTATTCGCCGGCGTCCGCCAGCGTTCGCACAGGGCTTCTGACCTGGGCGTTTACAGACTGACGGTCACGCGACGTTCACGCCGACACGCCTCAGAACGCAGCGGTTTGATACATCCTTGATACATCGCGCCCGTCTTAGCCGGGCACGCGCGCAGGGGAGCCGCTGTCACTCCTCCGCTCGATCGAGACGAGCGATGCGACTTCATGCACCGCGTACAGTACGGGCCGTCGGCGCTAAACGCGCGCCGGCGAACGTCAGCAGCGAGCGTCGTACTCGGGAGCGAACATCGCCGAACCCCTACGGACGTCAGCGCGCGCCATGAACGCGCCATGAGAATGCAGATCTGAGCGACGGCGTCTCGAACGCGCGTGAACCCCCGCCCGCGATCGCGGGGGGCATACCGACTGGGATCGCGGCGATCGGCGAAGCCCGACTCCCGCGATGATGTCGGGATGGATCGCCTTCCGCACGGCTACACGAACTTCACTCGCTTGGTGGATGCGCAAGTGGAAAAGACTTACGACGGGCCGCGGCGCTGGGCGAACTCGGCGCGGGAACTGGCGTGTCTTGTTGGACTCGCCGGTCAACTGCCCGTCGCCATTGTCGTGGACCAGGACCTCTCCGTCCCGCGGCTGAGCCTGAGCTTGCTCCCGGGCCGTCACGGCCAAGAACTGATCGATGAGGGCCATGCGTCCAAGGTGTTGCGACTCGCGGGTGAGGCGTTGGTCGCGTTGCAAGGGGTGCCACCCGACACGGTTCCTGATCTCGTCGGCGAGGGTTCAGTGATCGTGCACGGCGACTTCGGACCGCAGAACATGCTCTTCGACCTGAACGCGGATCGCGTCACCGGCGTTCTCGACTGGGAATCGGCTCACATCGGCAGCCCGATCGAGGACCTCGCCTGGAGCGAGTGGATCGTCCGCATGCACCACCCCGAAGCTATCGATGCGCTCGACGCAATCTTCGAGGCTGCACAGCAACGGCCGCCCTGGGCGCAGCGACAAAGAGCAATGCTTCAACAGATCGAAGGCCTGATCGAGTATTGCGAGTCGGCCGGTATGGATCGCTCCGCCGCCGACTGGCGTATTCGACTACACCGCACGAAAACCTGGACCGTCGACTAACACCGAAACGCCTCCTCGAGAACACGCCAAGCTGGCCCCAACGCGCGCTCCCATATCGACGCGTCTCGGGCGTCTCCAAGCGCCGGCTCCGCGGTGATGGGGGTGATCGACCCCTTCGGGGTTCGGCGGAAGTCGAGTCGGTTGTGCGAGGCCGTCAGTGCGATTGCCTCGAACCTCAGTTTCGTGAGGCTCGCGCAGGAGCGCGGTGATGCGTCTTCGTCGCTCGAGCCACCGGTCGCCGCGTCCGTCGGGCCGGTGTGATTGTCCAGTCGATCTGGACGCCGAGGGCGGCGGCGTAACGGGCGACCGTCGACAGTCTGGTGTCGGCGCCCGACTCGAAACGCGTGACCTGGCCCTGGCTCGTTCCCATACGTTCGGCGATCGCGACCTGGGTAAGGCCGGCGGCGCGTCGGCAGTCGGCGAGTTGGCGCGCGAGCTCGCGGCGCTGGAGGGCAGCGGCGACGCGCAGATGGATGTCGGGGTCGTCGGCTGCGAGCTCGTCGATGAGCGTGTCGAGGTCGTCTTTGCGAGCCATGACCTCAGCATAACCCAGATTTGAGTTATTCGGTTCGGGCGCGCGCTCGCCAGTCGGTGAGTCGCCGATGGGCGAGACGGATCTCGTCGGGCGGTGTGCGTTGGGTCTTCTTGCTGAACGCCGACAGCGCCAGGAGGACCTGGCTGCTCTTTCCCTCAGCCGCGAAAAGGACGCGGTAGGTGGCTTGGCGGCCGTCGGCACGCACCTCGTACACGTCGCCGCTGAGGTGACGCGCGATCGGCAGACCGTTGACCTGGACATCCTTCATCGCAGCGAGGATCTCGTCGCGATCGTCGCTCGACAGACGCGCCGCGGTCAGGAAGTCTCGAACCGGGCTGCGACCTGCTGCAGTCGTGTAGAAGCGCCAGCGCCGTTTCACCGCCACAGACGAAAGCGTAGAGACACGCTGAGACGCAGCGCGCGATCGCCGACGACGCAGTGCCAAGAGCCCAGGAGGAGACTGCAGTCTCGACAGCGCATTTGGGCGGCGGCGCACCTCGGTTGCGGCGATCACCAATCGCTACGGGCCTCTTCCGGGGTGTCCGTCGACGTCCGTTTCTTCGATTGCGCGCTCCGACCCACGACAACCTGTCGCGCCGCGAATCCCCTCAGTTCGTTGCGCTTGGCGCAACGAACAAGATGGTCCGGTGATCGAGGACGAGCGGTGCTCGTTTCGATAGCCGCTCGGCCTGTCCACTGCGGAACCGCGACGGCCGGCGATGTTCAGCCATCGCCGAGCAGTCGTTGGAGTGCTCGTCGGGGTACGACGAGTCGGCGGCCGAGGCGGATGGTGGGGAGTTCGCCGGTGCGGGCGAGTTCGTAGGCGAGGGTTCGGCCGATGCCGAGCGTGTCGGCGGCTTCGGTGATCGACATCGTCGACGCGGGCGTCTTCGTGCGAATCGGGCTGGTTGTCATCGGTGGCTGCTCCTTCTCGTTGGTGTCATCGGCCCGGTGGTGGATCGGCTTCTGATGCCGATCCGGTCGCTCGCTCGCGCGCGCTGGTGACCGCGTTCCGTTGGGTGTCGACCCTTGTGTGCCGAAAAAATCGCGCGATCGGAACCGATTTCTGGTTCCGATCTGGCTCGCGCGTTCGCACACAGAGGACGGGTCGCGAGCGTCGGATGCGTTCGCGGTCGCGGAACGGTCGTTCGGTCGGAGGGAGACGGTGCGATGGAGCAGTCAACGGGACGGGTCGATGCCGGGTCGCGCGGGAGCCGGTTCTGCGCGATCGGGCGTGGTTTTGGTGAGTGTTCGGATGGTGAGCACAGACTGGCATCAGCGATGCTCGGCCCGATTGGTGGGCTCTTTGGTGGGGTCGCGGGGACCACGGCGTGTTGAACGTGAAGGTCCTCACCGGCGCGAACGTCGAGGCCTATTACGCCGAGGCGGTCGTGTCGGGTGTCGAGGACTACTACCTCGGCACCGACGCACCCGCGGGCGTGTGGTGCGCGTCAGCGTCGCTGCTCGGACTCTCCGGCGACGTCGCGCGAGCGGACCTGACCGCGGTTCTCGACGACCGGCACCCACGCGACGGTGCCCGGCTCGGCGTCGCGGACAATCGTCGCGTCCGCGGGTTCGATCTGACGTTCCGGGCACCGAAATCGGTCTCGGTCGCGTGGGCGTTCGCCCCAGCCGATGTCGCGGCGGAGATCGTCGGCGCGCACGCCGCTGCGGTCGCTGCTGCGGTCGGGTTCCTCGAGCGTGAGGCCTGCGCGGTCCGTCGCGGCCACAACGGCCTCGCGACGACTGCGGGTGGCGGGTTCCTGGCTGCGGCGTTCGTGCATCGCACGAGCCGCGAACGCGACCCGCTCCTGCACACGCATGTGATCGTGGCGAACAGCACCCCGACACCGAATGACGGTGTCTGGCGGACGCTCGATAGCCGCCGGATCTTCGCCCACGCCAAGACCGCCGGTTACCTCTACCAAGCACAGCTCCGGCACGAGCTCTCCCAGCGGCTCGGTGCCGATTGGGGTCCGGTCGGCAGCGGTGTCGGCGAGCTCACCAGCGTCACCGAACCGCTGCGGCGTCTGTTCTCGAAACGGCGCGCCGCGATCGTCGCCGAACTCGCCCGCGAAGGCCGCCGGTCCGCGCGTGCCGCGCAGGTCGCGACGCTCGCGACGCGGCCGGCGAAGATCGTCGGTGAACACGACGCCGACCTGCGGGCGCGTTGGGCGGCCGAAGCGATCGCGGCCGGGTTCCCCGCGGCTCAGTTGACCGAAAGTCTCACCAGAACACCCACCAATGAGCCCACCAGTCGTGTCGGCCCGTCCGTCGCGTCCGTCGCCGTTGCGCTGAGCGCACCCACGAGTGGTCTCACTGCGAAACGTTCGACGTTCAGCCGGCTCGAGATGCTGCAAGGTGTCTGCGACCAACTCCGCGACGGTGGCACCGTCGCCGAGATCGAGTGGCTCGCCGACGACCTCGTGCTCGACGCGCGTTTCGTTCCGCTCGGTCCGATACAACGTCGCGGTGTCCCCGGTCGGAGCTACACGACGCGTGAACTCCTCGACATCGAACACGAGATTCTCACCCACGCCCGCACCAAAGCCGCGGGCTCGCACACGCGCGCCGTCGACGACACCGACCTCCAACGCGTGCTCGATCGGACGCCGGGCCTCTCCGACGAGCAACGCGAGCTCGTCACCACGCTCAACCGATCGACCCGCGGGATCGAACTCGTCGTCGCCGCAGCCGGAACCGGCAAAACCACCGCGCTCGCCACCGCCGTTCAAGCCTGGCAGACCACGCATGTGCCGGTCATCGGCACCGCGCTCGCGGGACGGGCTGTCGACGAACTCTCGACCGCCGCCAAGATCCCGGCGTTCACGATCGCGTCGCTCCTCGGTGCCTTCGAACGCGGGGAACGGCTCGACGCAGGCACGATCGTGATCGTGGACGAAGCCGCAATGGTCGGCACCCGGCAACTCGCCGCGCTCGCCCGCCACGTCTGGGACGCCAACGGCAAACTCGTCCTCGTCGGCGACCCCCACCAACTCCCCGCCATCGACGCCGGCGGACTCCTCGCCGGACTCGCCCGCCGGCTCCCCATCATCGAACTCGTCGAAAACCGACGTCAACAAGCCGTCTGGGAACAGATCGCGCTCGGCGAGCTCCGCACCGGCGACCCTCAACGCGCGCTCGCCATGTATGTCGAGCACGGCCGCGTTCACCACGCACCCACCCGCGATCAGCTTCTCCGCCAGCTCGTCGACGACTGGTGGAACCATCGGGCCGGCGGTGGCGAGTCGATCATCATCGCCGCGCACCGAGACGACGTCCGCAACCTCAACCAACTCGCCCGCCGACGAATGGACCACGACGGACAACTGTCCGGCTCCACGCTCATGGCCGCCGGCCGGCACTACCAAGCCGGTGACGAGATCATCTGCCTGCGCAACGACACGAGAGTCGGTGTCCGCAACGGAACCCGCGGAGTCATCACCTCCGTTGACGGAATGCTCGACATCACCACCACCAACGGCGAACAACGACGGCTACCACTCCGCTACGCCGCTGACGGCCACGTCGACCTCGGATACGCGTTCACGATCCACAAGACCCAAGGCATGACCGCGCGCCACGTGCACGCGCTCGTCGACGACACCGTCTACCGAGAGCTCGCGTACACCGGCCTCTCCCGCGGCAAGACCAGCAACCACCTCTACGTCCTGCCCGACACCGAACCCGACCACCAGCTCGCCCCACTCGAACGCGGTCTCGCCCGCACCGGAGCCGAACAACTCGCCACCGACACGCAGCCGCGAAGACGAATCGCCACGCGGGAACTCGAACTCTGAATACTTGCCCCCGTGTTCAGGACGATCGATCACCGATCTTGGCGACGACGGAACGCAGGCTCTCAGGAACGGTGTGCGCGTAGACCTTCATCAGCATGTCGGGGCTGTGTCCGAGAATGTCGGCCACAGCTCGCAGCTCACCAAGATCGGCCGAGTGTCGGACCATCAGTGTCGCCGCGGTATGTCGCAGGCCGTGCGACGTCAAGCGTGGAAGGCCAGCGCGCGTGATCAACCGATCCAGGATCGCGTCAAAGTTGCGAGGTTCGACGTAATTGCCGTTTCGAGTCGTGACCACCAGGTCGAGGCCGATCCACTCTGCGCCCGCCTGCAATCGCTCGGCGTTCTGTGCTCGGCGGTGCGACTTCAGACCCGCCATCGTCGCTTCGTCGACGGGCATGGTGCGCCGTGAACGGGCGCTCTTGCCCGGAGTCCAGACCACACCACCCTTGACCTCCACGAGGCCCTCGTCGATTTCAACGGTGCCGTTCCGGAAGTCGATGTCGTCCCATTTCAACGCGAGCAACTCGCTGCGACGCAAGCCGTAGAGCGTCTCGAGGCGGATCGGCGCGGCGAGGCGGTGGTCGACGATCGCGGCGAGGAACGTCGCGACCTGCTGCTCGTCCCAGCTCGGTGTGTCGCGGATCAAACCTGGCTTCACCACGGCGCGCGGCATCGGAACCCGCGCCGCAGGATTGCGCGGGATAAGGCCCTCGTCGGTCGCATCGGCGAGGGCGGCCTTCAGCGTGTTGCGGAAGATCTGGATGCTGCGCCGCGAGTACTTCCCGCCCTGCGCGAGATCCTCGAGCCAGCGTGCAATGTCTTCGCGGTCGAGCCGATCGAGACGGACCGGGCCGAGCGCCCGGTCTATGTGGCCCGCGGCCCACTCGTACTGAGCTTTGCCCTTCACCGAGATGTCGGTCTTCGATGCAAGCCACCGGTGAACCAACCACGAGACCGAGCCCCGAGCGACGGGGCCTTCACCCGATGCGGCGGCGTCGGTCGCCGCCCTCTGCGCCGCGCGCCGGCTCGAATAGGTGCCGATTTGGCGCGGGCGCGCCGTTCCGGTCGTTGTTTCCAGCCCGTCGATGCGAACGACCCAGCGCCCGCGCTGCTGGCGAACAATCGGCCGTCCTGTCGCTTTCCAGACCATCCAGTGCCGCCCCGTTCTGATACATCCTTGATACATCGATAATCACCGATGCAAAAACCCCGCTCGAAGGCGGGGTTCAGAGTACAGAAGTCCTGGTCAAGAGGCTCGTGATTGGTGGAGACGATGGGATTCGAACCCACGACCCCCTGCTTGCAAAGCAGGTGCTCTGCCAACTGAGCTACGTCCCCGGGTGCGTCAACGCTACGCGCTCGCCTCACCGGGTGGCGGACCGAATCAGCCGACCGGCGCGCCTTCGAAGGTCGCGACCCGCACGCCGCGAGCCGACAGCTCGGAGAGAAAGATCACCGGCTCGACCAGCGCCGCGAGTCCGTGCACGCCCGGCCGGTGGATCGTCGCGCCCGCGGCACCGCAGAGCTGCGCCGCCGCGACCGCGAGCACGGTGCCGGCCGCGACGGCGGTCCGCTCGATGACCCCGTAGACGACGACGTCGCGCTCACGACCACGCCGGCCGTACACCTCGACGCGTGCCGCGCCCCACTCGCCTTCGTCGCCGACGCGGCGCCGCACCGCGAAGCGCCGGCGTTGCGCCTCGCCGAGCCGCACGCCAATGCAGGGAACGCCCGGGAACGCGTCGACGAGCAACGAAGCCCCACCGGTCACCGAGCGGCAGTCACGCGCGCCGATCGGTTCGGGAAACCACACGATCTCCTCGGCGGGCCGGTCGATCGAACGCCACGCCCCGTCGTACCAGTCGCGCGCCGGAGCCGACCGCTCGGAACGCACCGACGCGACGCTCGCCGGCCCCGCGCATCCGAAGCGCGCGACCGCGATCTCGTCGACCTCGTCGAAGGCTTCGGCACCGTGCCGCGCGAGCACGTCGGCGAGGCCGGGCGCGATCCCGCAACCCAACGCAACGGTGACCGCGCGCTCGCGTGCGGAGTCGGCGAGTGCGCGCAGGCGGTCGATCGTGGGCGCCGCATCGGCACACGAAGCGACCGCGACACCCTGCTCGACCGCGGTCATCACGACCTTGACGTCGAGGTCGTCGGGCAGCGCGCACGCGACCGCGTCGACGTTCGGGATCGGATCGCCGGGCCGGAAGTCGATGGACTCCGCGCGCGTACCGAGCGATTCGACGAGCTCGTCGACGCGGCGGTGCCGATGGCCGGCGACGAGCACCCGATCGACACCGGGTGTCTCGACGAGCTGACGGGCCGCGCGCACGCCGACCTCACCGAGCCCGACGAGCAGCACGCGACTCATCGAAAGTTCGGCCCCTCGAGCTCCCGCCACCCTCCCTTCGTGCTGGGAGTGGGAACGGGCTTGCCGACGATCCGCGCGACTCCGCCGATGACGCCGGCGACGCCGAGCACGAGCATGACCCGCCGGAAGGCCTTCACGGCGGGCAGTGTATCGACGGGTTCCCGCAGCACACCGGGCCGACCGGAGCGCATCGCGACGCCGTGATCACAGCGTGTTCGCAGCCACATAGCTGCGATACACGGCGAGCAACGCGTCCTTCTGCGGGTCGGTGAGCGCGGCGTCGGAGCGGATCGCGGCCTCGGTCGAAGTCGCCGGTGCGTCGTCGCTCTCGGCCATGCCCGCTTGCGCGAGCAGCGTCTCGGGCGTGAGTCCGAGCGCACCGGCGATCGACGTGAGCACGCGCACCGACGGCGCGTGCAGCCCGCGTTCGATCTGGCTCAGGTAGGGGTTGGAGACGCGAGCGCGCTCGGCGAGCTCACGCAGCGACAACTTCGCGAGTCGGCGCTGCGCTCGAATGAACTCGCCGAGCGCGTCGACGTGCTGCTGCCAGGGATCGCCCGGCACGGAGAGAATTAGGCCGTCGCCGGCGGGCGCTGCACCGCGCCCGCAACCTTGCTGGCGAAGTCGCGCTGGTTGCGCAGCCACGCCTCGGCGGTGTCGAAGCCCCGGTCGACGTACTGGGTCGCCTGGGGCAGCCGCTCGGTCAGCTTCGAGACCTGCTCGGGCAGCCGGGTCTCGGCCTGCCCCGTCACCCACTCGAGCGCGGTGACGACGTTCTCCTGGACGACCTGGACGGCGGTGAGGATCTGCGATTGGACCTCGTCGGCGATCTCGGTCACGGTCATGCGCATGCTCCTTGGGAGGTTCGGGTCTGCTAACTATATCTAGCATATGCATGACGATGTCAAGCTGAGGTACCCGCAAGAGCGGGCAGGTCGCTCTGCGGCCGGCCCGAGCCGGCGCCTGAGGCGTCAAGGAGGGCGAAGCGTGCAAGCCCGACCAACGAGCAGGATCGGATTGGTGCTCGGCGCGGGCGGGGTCGTGGGCCACGCGTTCCACGCGGGCGTGCTCGCGGCGCTGACGGAGGAGACGGGCTGGGACCCGCGCGACGCCGACGTCGTCGTGGGCACCTCGGCGGGATCGGTCGTCGGTGCGCTGCTGCGCGCGGGCGCGTCCGCACCCGACCTGTGGGCCCGGGCGGCGGGACGCCCGCTGTCGCGCGCCGGGCAGCGGCTCGTCGCCCGCGCCGAGAGCGGACCCTCGCCGGTCGCGCCGATCCCCTCGCGGGCGGGTCGACGCTTTCCGAGCTTCTCGTCGTCACCCCGCGCGTTGACGCGCGCCGCCTTGCGCCCGTGGGCCAGTCGCCCGGGCGCGGTCGCGGCGGCCCTCCTGCCGGCCGGGCGGATCCCCACCGAGCTCGTCGCCGCGGGGCTACGTCCGCTCTTCGACGGCTGGCCCGACCCCGCGCTCTGGATCAACGCGGTCGCGCTCGACACGGGACGGCGCGTCGTGTTCGGACGCGACCCGCGTGTCGAAGCGACCGTCGCCGACGCGGTCGCCGCGTCGTGCGCGATCCCGTCGTTCTTCGCGCCGGTGGTCATCGACGGCGTGCGCTACGTCGACGGTGGCGTGCACTCGCCGACGAACGCGGAGCTCGTCGCGGGACTCGCGCTCGACCTCGTGATCGTGAGCTCGCCGATGTCGATCGCGAGTGCAGCACCGCGGCTCGCGGCGGATCAGCCGGCGCGCCGATGGGCGCGCGTCCTGCTCGCGCGCGAGGTCGCGCGCATCCGCCGCGCGGGAACGCCGGTGCTGACGTTCCAGCCGACCGCGACCGACCTCGCGGTGATGGGTTTGAACGCGATGTCCGAGGATCGACGCGCGCCCGTCGCGACGACCGCGTTCGAGACCGCGCGCCAAAGGATCGCATCCGATCGCGCAACCGAACGGATCGCGCTGATCAGGCGTTCGGCGTCGACTCGGCCCGCTTGAGCAACTCCGTCATGCCCGCTTCGACACCGCCGCACAGCACGGCGATGTCGGGCGCGGTGTCGAGGTCGCCGGTGACGCCGTAGTTCAGCATCCCGTTGTACGAGAAGATCGCGACACCGACCCGCACGTTGCTCGCGAGCGGCACGAACGGGAACGCTTCGAGCATCGCGCGGCCGCACGCGTAGAGCTGCCACTGCGGTCCCGGCACGTTGGTCGTCACGGTGTTGATGTTCCGCTGCGGCAACCGCATCGCGACGCGCGTGCCCAATGAGAGCAGCAACGGCGGCGCGAATCCGCTCAAGGACGTGAGCACCTCGCCCGCGACCGCCTGCTTCGAATCCTTCAGCCCGTCCATCTGCGCGCGGATCGCGCCGAGCCGTTCGAGCGGGTCGTCGATGCCGACGGGTAGCTCGGCGATCATCGCGGAGACGCGGTTGTTGTAGGTACCGCGCTCACCGGGCGTCCGCACCGACACCGGCACCAACGTTCGTACGACGCGATCGGTCACGTCGTCGTCGTGCGCGAGCAACAACTCGCGGAATCCGCGCGTCAGCACCGTCAACACGACGTCGTTCACGGTGCCGCCGAGCCCGCGGCGAACCGTCTTCACGTCGGCGAGCGTCGTGCGCGCCCAGTCCCAGCGGCGGTGCGGACCGATCGGACCGTTCAGCATCGTCAGCGGCGTCGGCCGCACGACGCCGGTCCACGCGCGCAAGCCCTTCGTGACCTCGCCGAGCTGCGCCACGGCCTGACGGGGCGCGCGCGTGATCGAGCGCACGGCGCGCAGCTGCTCGTACGGGCTCACCACGACGTCGACGAGCGCATCGGCGACGAGGCGGATGTCGCTCGGTTCGGTGTCGGGTTTCCACGCGTCGCGCAACGGCGGCGCGGGCTCGGGCTCCGAGTCGAGCACCACCGCGAGCAGGTCGGTGCCCGACACGCCGTCGACCATGCAGTGATGCACCTTCGACACGAGCGCCCAGTGGCCCTGCTCGAGGCCCTCGACCATCCACATCTCCCACAGCGGCTTGTGCCGGTCGAGCTGCTGCGACATCAGGCGGCCGACCAGCGTGCGCAGCTGGTGATCGCCACCCGGCGACGCGAGCGCGGTGTGCCGGAGGTGATAGCCGAGGTTGAAGTGCGGGTCGTCGACCCACACCGGCCGGCCGAGCTGGAGCGGCACGAACCGCACCTTCTGGCGGTAACGGGGGACGGCCGGGAGCTTGCCCGCGACCATCGCCTCGAACTCGTCGTAGCCGGGCGCCGGGCCCTCGAACACCGCGATCGAGCCGATGTGCATGTGGCTCACGGCGTCCTCGATGTGGAGGAACGACGCGTCGAGCGGGCTCATGCGATCCATCAGGACCTCCCCCGGTCGGTCTCGCGGGAGCGTACCGCCGCCCTTCCGCCGCGGCCCTGTCCGATTCGCGCCGAACATCCGATTCGACGGTTTCGGGTGCGGCTGCATCAAGACGTACCGGCACCGGGTCGATGAATACACATGAGCAGGGACGCGGCGGGCGGGGCCGCCGTAGGAACCCCGGACGTCGGCCTTCGTCGACGCGCGCGCCTGCGGATCCCCTCGCTCTCGCCAACGGTCATCGCGTACGGCATCGGTCCGGTCGCGCTCGCGCTGCTGCTCCTGTTCCGTCACGAAGGTCTCGTTGCGAAGGCACCGATCTGGGCGTACGTCACCGCGCTCGTCGGCTCGGGCATCACGAGCCGGGTCGCCGAGCGCTGGCGCAGCGCGGAGGCCGGATCGGCGCGACTGCACGTGCGCGTCGTCGTGCACGTGCTCGCGGTCACGATCGTCATCTACATGACCGGCTGGGGCCCCGGCCTCGGCATGGCGTACATGTTCTCGGCGCTCGCCGACATGGAGCAGTCCGGCGCGGAGGCGTGGCGCGCGTCGCTCGGTTGGTCGCTCGTCGGCTGCGCAGCCGGACAGATCTTCGTCTTCAATCGCTGGGCGCCGACGCTCATGACCCGTTCGCAGGCGATGACGATCGGCTTCCTCGGCGCGATCGTGTTCGCGATCGCGATCCGCATGGCCGGCGCGGTCGCCGAGCGCAAGGAGCAGATGGAGCAGCTGCTCGAGCACCGCGCGCTGCACGACTCGCTCACGGGCCTGCCGAACCGGCAGCTGCTCGTCGACCGGCTCACCCACGCGATCGAGCTCGCGCAGCGGCGGCGCGGCGTCCCGCCGGTCGTGATGTTCCTCGACCTCGACCGCTTCAAGCTCGTGAACGACACGTTCGGTCACCACGCGGGCGACGAGCTGCTCGTGCAGGTCGCCGAGCGTCTGCTCGAAGTGGTGCGCACGAGCGACACGCTCTCGCGCTTCGGCGGCGACGAGTTCGTCGTGCTGTGCGAGGAGCTCGGCGCGCACGAATCGGTGAACGCGATCAGTGAGCGCGTACACGCGGTGTTCGACGAGCCGTTCCTCGTCGCGGGCGAGAAGCTGCCCATGTCGGTGAGCATCGGCATCGCGGTGCTCGACGACGCAGTCACGACGACCGAAGTGCTGCTGAGCGACGCCGACGCCGCGATGTACTACGCGAAGGCGCACGGCGAGGCCGGCAAGGTACAGCTGTTCGACCCCGAGACGCGCGCCGACGCGCGCAACCGCGTCCAGACCGAGACCGCGCTCGCGCACGCGCTCGACCGCAACGAGATGCGCCTCCACTATCAGCCGATCATCGAGATCGCGACCGGACGGACCGTCGGTGTCGAAGCACTGGTCCGTTGGCAGCACCCCGAGCGCGGGCTGCTCGGACCCGGTGAGTTCCTCGAGCTCGCGGAGCGCACCGGCGCGATCATCCCGATCGGCGAGTGGGTGTTGACGGAGGCCTGCAACACGGTCTCGCGCTGGAACTACACGCGCCCGCCCGAGCACCGGCTGAACCTCAGCGTCAACCTCTCGCCCCGACAGCTCGCGGAACCGAACCTCGTGTGGAAGATCCGCGAGCTGCTCACGAACCAGCGCATCGATCCGCAGGCGCTGCGGCTCTCGTTCGAGCTCACCGAGACGTTCATCGCCGTGAACGAGGAGCGGGAGCGCCACCGGCTCGCCCAGCTCCACGATCTCGGCATCACGCTCGCGGTCGACGACTTCGGCACCGGTTACTCGTCGCTCGCGTACGTGAAGGATTTCCCCGTGAGCGTCGTGAAGATCGACCGCAGCTTCGTCGACGGCATCGACCTCGCGCCGCGCTCGCAGGCGATCGTGCGCGGCATCGTCGCGCTGGTGCACAGCATCGACATGAAGGTCGTGGCCGAAGGCGTCGAGACCGAAGGGCAGTACCGGGTGCTCACCGAGCTCGGCTGCGACTTCGCGCAGGGCTATCTGCTCGGGCGACCCTGCCCCGACGAGCCGCGCATCGACCCCGCGCCGGCACCGAGCGCGCCGATCGAGACGGAGACGGTCGTCACCTCGGCCTGAGCTGCGGCCTGATCAGCTCTGGTCCTGCTGGAGCTCGACGACGTTGCCCACCGGATCGGTGACGAAGACCTGCGCGACCTCGACGCCGCGTTGATCCTGCGAACCGCGCACGTACGGAATCCCACCGGCCTCGAGCTCCGCGACCGCGGCGACGAGATCGTCGACCGCGAAGCAGACGTGGTGCGCGCTCGGGTCGATGCGACCGTCGCCGCGCTCGGGCGCGCCGACGAGATGGAGCTGCACCGCGTCGACCGCGAACCAGGCACCCGGCACGCCGGGGATCTCGGGGCGCCAGGTGGACTCGAGCCCGAGCGTCCGCGCGTACCAGTCGCGCGTGCCCTCGAGATCACCGCTGACGTTGACGCTCGCGTGCAGCAGGCGCGTGATCTTCATGCGGGCTCCTCCGCGTCGGGCAGTTGCTCCATGAACTCCAGCCGGATGCCGCCCGGCGCCTCGACGAACACGATGCGGCGACGACCGAACGGACCGGACACGATCTCGGGTCCGTAGACGACGGTATGGCCCGCGAGCTGCGCGTCGAGATCGTCGCAGAACAGCGCGGGATGCAGGAAGCCCTCGGCACCGACGGCGTATCCGTCGCTCTCGTAGATCGCGCGGTCGAACAGGGTGATCTGGATCGGGCCGAGGAACACGTCGGCGCGCTCGATGCCGTTCCAGCTCATCCGGTCGCGCACTTCGAAGCCGCGTTGTGCGTACCACTCCGCCGCGGCGTCGACGTCGGCGACCTTGATCGCGAGGTTCGCCATGCCCGTGATCATGTGGCTTCGACCTCCACGAACGCGCCGCCGGCGGCGTCGGACGCGCGCACCGCGTCGAGCACGGCCATTCCGGCGACTCCGTCGACGAACGTCGCGGGCGCCGCGCCCGGTGGCGCGTCACGACCTTCGATGCGCGCGAGGAAGTGCTCACAGAGGCGCACGTACGGGCCGTAGTCGATCCCGAACGAGTGGAGCATGTCGTACTCCGTGACGAGCAGATCCGACGGCGGCGGCTGCGGCGGCTCGACGCGCAAGTCGTCGGGCGTCGGGATCTCGCGCACGCCGTTCGCGTCCTGAACCTGCACGCGATCGCCTTCGGACCACGCGGTGCCGAGCGCGCCGACGACCCGGGTGACGAAGAGCATCGGCCCGCGATCGGCGGCGACGGCTTGCAGCACTCCGGCACATGGGCCTGCGACGGAATCGGTGCGGAAGTGCACGACGTAACCGTCCTCGGCCGTCCAGGCGCGGTCGACGACGTGGCTGAGGGTCGCGCTGACGCCGGTGATGCGGCCGACGGTCGTTGCGATCTGATCGACGACGTGCGGCGCGTGCGCGCCGAGCCAGCCGCCGCCGGCATCGGCGTCGGACCACCACGCGGGCACCGCGCTCGACGCGTCGGCGAGCAGCGGGATGTGCATGAGGAAGGTCGCGATGCGGGGCGCACCGATCACACCGTCGGTGACCGTGCGCGCGAGGAGCGCCTGCCCCGGAGTGAAGCGCATCTCCGCGCCGAGCAGGTGCACGACGCCCGCGACTTCCGCGGCCGCGAGCAATCCGCGCGCCTCGGGCGCGTCGCGCGTGAATGGCTTCTCGCACAGCACGTGCCGGCCCGCGGCGATCGCCTCGTGCGCGATCGGCGCGTGGGTGTACGGCGGTGTCGCGATCGTGACCGCGTCGACGCCCGGCAACGCGAGCGCGTCGGCCAGCGCCGTGCACGCGTTCGGGATCTCGAAGCGCGCGGCACGCGCTGCCGTCTTCTCGGGGTCACGCCCGACGAGCGCGACGACGTCGAACCCCGCGGCGCGCAGCGCGCGGGCGTGCGTGAGACAGCCGAAGCCGGTGCCGACGACCGCGACGCCCGTCATCGCGCGGCCGCCGTCGCCAGCGCGTTTCGGACCCGCGGCAGCACGGCTTCACCGAGCGCTTCGATCTGCGCGCGCGCCGACGCCGGTTCGATGCCGGGCACGTGCACGCGCAGGTTGAGCGCGTCGGCGCCCGCGTCGCGAACCGCGGCGACGAGCCGTTCGACCACGACCGCGGCGTCGGTCGACTGCGCGAGCTCGTCGCTCCCCCAGCGCGCGGTCGCGGCATCGGGTGCGTAGCCGCGGTACACCGCGACCTGACGGTCGAACGCTCCGGGCGGCGGTTCGCCGAGCCAGCAGCGACGGACGAGCACGACGGGCTGGTCACCACCCGCGTCGCGGTACGCGTCGGTGAGCTCCCGGCACCGCGCCGCCGTCGAGAGTGAGTCGAAGAGCAGACCGCAGCCGTTCGCGGCGGCGCGACGCGCCGCGGTGACACTCGCCGCCGCGCTCAGGATAGGGATCGGATGGTCGCGGCAGCGGGCGATCGCGGCGTCGCGCGCGAGCGGGCCGTCGACATCGCCGCGCAGGAGGCGCGCGACCGTGTGCAACCCGGATGCGAAACGGGCGGTGAGGTCGTCCATCGTGGTGCCGGCGATCTCGAAGTCGACCGGCAGCGCGCCCGCGGCGACGCCGAGTCCGACGCGGCCGGGAAAACGCGCCGCGAGCCACGCGACCTCTTCCGCGACGAGCGCGGGCGCGCGGAGCGGCAACAGCAGCGGGCACGCCGCGGCCCAACCGTTCGGCATCGCGTCGAGCAGGAACGCGGCGAGCGACAGCGGATTCGGCAGGTAGCCCGCGAACCCGGCGTGGTGCTCGCTCGTCATCACTCCGTCGAAGCCGGCGCGCGCCGCGAGCGCGGCCTGCGCGCGCAGCTCCGCGATCGTGTCGACCGCGTCGAGCCCGTCGTGCGGGTAGCTACGCAGCGACACCGATGCCGGCGCGAACGGTCCGGTCATCAGTTCCTGGTGTCCTCGAGCTCGGTGGGCAGGTCGATCGGAGGGTTCGGCAGCTGCACGACGCCCCGCTCGTGCAGGAACCGCTCGTACCCGGCGTCGTCGGCGGGGAACGACCGCGGGTCGCCCATCATCACCTCGAAGAGGACGACACCTTCGGGACCCGCGACGAACGGGCCGAACGTGTCGCCCCGGTCGAGCGCGATGTGCGTGCCCGCCGGGCAGTGAACGTCGCCGCACGTCATCTCGCCCTCGAGCACGAATACGAGGTGGTCGCTGTTGTGACCGTGCGGGCGCACGATCATGCCCGGGTCCCAGCGCGCGTAGAGCGAGAGGTATCGGGGCGAGAACTCGAGCCACCGTTCCCACACCGACGCGGTGTGGTCGCCGTGTTGCTGGCGCCGACACTCCTGCCAGCGGTGGTCGTCGAGGTGGGTGAAGCGTGGACTGTTCGCCATGGACGATCAGCGTCCCACGAACGGGCGGCGCGCGGTCAAGCGGTCACAATGTCGACGTGCTCGGTCCCGACGACCTCGTGCTCTGCTCGGGGACGCTGCCCCGCGCGGCGACGTTCGGCGAGCGGCTCGACGCGGCGGCGGCCGGGGGCTTCACCGCGATCTCGCTCTGGGGTCGCGACTACTGGGCCGCGAGTCAGGACGGATGGAGCGATGCCAATCTGCGCGCCGCGCTCGCCGACCGCGGTCTTGCCGTCGCGGAGATCGATCCGGCCTGGTGCTGGACGCCCGCGCAACCCGATCACGAGTCGCTGCTCGCGCTCGACGACCTGGAGATCTTCCGGTACCGCGAGGACGAGCTCTTCGCGATCGCCGACGCGACCGGCGCGCGCTCGGTCAACGCCGTCGACGTCTTCGGAGGGCGCTGGGGCGTCGACGACGCGGTCGAAGCATTCGCCGGGCTCTGCGACCGCGCCGCCGAGCACGGCCTGCTCGTGCAGCTCGAGTTCCTGCCGTGGTCGAACGTCCCGGACGTGAACACCGCGTGGGACATCGCGCGCGGCGCCGGTCGCGCGAACGGTGGCATCGCAATCGACGCGTGGCACTGGTTCCGCGGGTCCAACGACCTCGACGCGCTGCGCGCGGTTCCGGGCGACAGGGTGCTCGGCATCCAACTGTGCGACGCGCCGCGTACGCCCGAAGCCGATCTCATGACCGCCGCGCTGCATGCTCGACTCGTTCCCGGCGCGGGCGATCTCGATCTGGCTCCGCTGCTCCGCGCATTGCGTGAGATCGGCGCGGTCGCACCCGTCGGCGTCGAGGTGCTCTCCGACGACCTGCACGCGCGCGACGCCGTCGAAGCCGGTCGGCTCGCCGGCGACGCGACCCGCCGGCTCCTCACCGCGTGACCGAGGTCTTCGTCAATCCCGCGCGGCGACCGTGGCGTGCGTCGGTGCGCAACGACGCGCGTGCGTTCCACCGCCGGTTGCCCGGTTACGAGGTGCGTCCGGTGCGCGCGCTGCCGACCATCGCGGCGCGGCTCGGTCTTCGAGACGTCTGGATCAAGGACGAGTCGGCACGCTTCGGACTGCCCGCGTTCAAGATCCTCGGTGCGTCGTGGGCGATCTACCGGCTGCTCGTCGACCGTCTCGGTCGCGAGCCCGAGTGGCGCGACATCGCAGCGCTGCGCGCCGCGTTCGAGCCGCTCCGCCCGCTCCGATTCGTCGCCGCGACCGACGGCAATCACGGGCGCGCGGTCGCTCGCGTCGCGATGCTGCTCGGCTTCGACGCGACGATCCTCGTGCCGCACGGCACCGCCGCGGCGCGCATCGACGGCATCGCGTCGGAAGGCGCGCACGTCGAGGTGATCGACGGCACGTACGACGACTCGGTCGCGGCGTCGGCGGCGCGGGCCGGCGATCGCACCCTCGTGGTGTCGGACACGTCGTGGCCCGGCTACACGACCGTGCCGGAATCCGTGATCGAAGGCTACGAGACGATCGCGACCGAAGCCGACGAGCAGCTCGGCCGCGCACCCGACCTCGTGGTCGTGCAGTCGGGCGTCGGCGCGCTCGCGGCCGCGATGGTCGATCACTACGCGGCGACGAGCCGCATCGTGGTGGTCGAGCCGAAGTCGGCCGCGTGTGGGCTGGCCGCGGCGCGCGCCGGCGAACCCGTGCTCGTACCGGGACCCCACGACTCGGTCATGGCCGGGCTCAACTGCGGAGCAGTGTCGATCGTCGCGTGGCCGCGCCTGCGCGACGGCGTCGACGTGTTCGTCGCGATCGACGACGACGTCGCCATCGCGGCGCTGCGCGAGCTCGCCGGGCTCGGGATCGCCGCCGGCGAGACCGGCGCGTCCGGGCTCGCGGGCCTGCTCGCGCTCGCCGTCGCCGCGCCCGAAGTCGTTGCCGATACCAGCGTGCTGCTGTTCGGCACCGAAGGCGTGACCGATCCCGTCGCCTACGCGCGCCTCGTCGACGGCGCGTGACCCGCGATCACGACAGCCGCTTCCGCATCTCCGTGGTGACGGTCTCGTAGCCGACCGCTTCGTAGAGCGCCTGCGCGCGGGGGTTGTGCCCGAAGACGTTGATCGCGATGGCGCCGAGACCACGCGCCCGCGCGATCGCCTCGACGGCCCCCAGCGTGGCCGTGCCGAATCCGCGACCCTGAGCGTCGGGCGCCATCACGATGTCGTAGATCCACAGCCCGCCGTCGTCGCCGGGACCGAGCCAGAGCCAGCCGACCGGGTCGTCGCCGCGCAGCACCCGCAGGAACTCGTGCCCAGTCGTCGCGCGGCCGTCCGGCAGCATGCGCGCCGACGCCGCGTCGGCCATCGCGCGCGCATCAGCCTCCAACCGTCCGTACGCGCGCGCGAGGTCGTCCGCGTAGCCCTCCTTGGAGCGCGCGAACCAGTCGTCGAACTCGGCGTCCGACATCGGCCGCAGCGACACTTCGGGCATCACGTCACCTCCGCCGTCGGTCGCGGGCAGCACCAGTCGGCGCGTCGGTCGCGTCGGTCGCGCCGGTCGGGTCAGCGGCCGTCGGGTACGACGATCTCGGCGAGCTCCGACCATTCGGCTCCCGGCACCTCGACATTGACGATGCGCGCCACGGCCGAGAGGTAGTTGCCGAGCTCCTCCACCACTCGCTGGAAGTGCTCGCTCGTGACGTGCGCGGCGCCGGCCTCGGCGTCGCGGAACGCCTCGATCAGCACGAACTCGTTCGGGTCGTCGACACTGCGCGACCAGTCGAACCACAGGTTCCCCGGCTCGGCGCGGGTCGCGTCGGTGAAGCCGCCGACACGGTCCATCCACGCGTCGGCGTGCTCGGGGCGGACCGGGAATTTCACGACGATGAAGATCACCGCGAGATGATCACGTCTCCGCGGCCGCGCCGCAACGGGCGCAACGGGCGCAACGGGCGTAGCGCTGGCATGATCGAGCCGTGGACACGTGGACCGGTGACGCGTGCTCGCTCGTCGACGCCTTCCGGCGCGGTGAGCGCAGTCCGCGAGAGGAGCTCGACGCGGTTCTCGACGCGATCGGCAACGACTCGCTGAACGCGTTCTCGCACGTCGATCCCGAACGGGCGCGCGCTGCGGCCGACCGTGCGGATCTCACGAAGCCCTTCGGCGGGCTGCCGGTCGGCATCAAGGAGCTCGAGCCCGTCACGGGTTGGCCGTTCACCGAGGGCTCGCTCGTCTTCCGCAATCGCGTGGCGACGCACACCGGCACGATGGTCGACCGCCTCCTCGGCGCGGGCGGCGCGGTGCCGGTCGGGCTCACGACCGCGAGCGAGTTCGGCGGCCTCAACGTGAGCGTCACGAAGCTCAACGGCGTCACGCACAATCCGTGGCGGCACGGGCGCACGGTCGGCGGTTCGTCGGCGGGCAGCGCGGCCGCGGTCGCGGGCGGGCTCGTGACCCTCGCGACCGGCGGCGACGGCGGCGGTTCGATCCGCATCCCCGCGGGCTACACCGGGCTCGTCGGCATGAAGGGCACGTACGGCCGCATCCCGCGCGGTCCGAACGCCTTCTTCCGTCCGGGCACGGTCGTGCTCGGCTGCCTCGCCCGATCCGTGCGCGACGCGGCGCGCTACTTCGACGTGTGCGCGGGGCACGACGCGCACGACCCGTGGAGTCTGCCCTCGCCGGGCGGCTGGGAGTCGGGGCTCGGCGCGCACGAGCTGCGGGGCCGGCGAATCGCGATCGTTCCCGACATCGGTGGCGTCACCTTGGAGCCCGGCGTCGAGGACCGCGTGCGGGCCGCTGCGAACGCGCTCATCCACGCCACCGGAATGGTCGAGGTGGAACGGGCCATCGAGCTACCGAACCTCGCCGCGCAGTGGGCGATGGGCAACCTCGCGACGCTCCTCGCCGAGCTGGGCGACGAGTGGCCCGCGTGCCTGCCCGATCTGACCGACGAGGTCGCGGTCGGCCTGCTGTGCGCGCAGTCGCTCTACAACCTGCACACCGCCGCGGTCGCCGAGGAGCAGCGCATCGCCGCGAACGAGGCGATGGCCGCGCTGCTCGACGACGTCGACTTCGTGATCGCGGCGACGAATCCCGGACCCGCGTTCGCGGCGGATGCCGCGATGAGCAGCCCGACCGCGAGCTTCGTCGACACCGCGAAGGCGAACCCCGCCGCGCGGCTCGCGTTCCGCGGGGTGATGGGTGGCGTGCGACTCGCGGCGGGCGCGTTCCCGAAGCTGCCGTCGGCGCTGCTCGACTTCACGTCGACGCGCTTCCCCGATCTCGTGAACATGGGGGCGCTGACGATCATCTCGAACATCTACGGCAACCCGGCGGTGTCGATCCCGGCCGGGTTCGTCGACGGTCTGCCGGTGGGGATGCAGATACTCACGCGTCATCATGCCGACGCGCTCCTGTTCGACGTCGCCCTCGCCGCGGAACGCGAGCTCGCGTGGCCGCTGATCGCGTCGACCGGAGTGCCCGCGCCGGCCCCGTGATCCGGCCCCGTGATCCGGTGACCCGGTGACCCGGTGATGCGTCTTCACGCGAGGAGGTCACGATGGCGAGTGTGAGCGTGCGGTACATCGTCGACGACGTCGACGACGCGATCCGCTTCTACGTCGATCGGCTCGGCTTCGACGAGGTGATGCATCCCGCGCCGGCGTTCGCGATGCTCGCCCGCGGCGACCTTCGCCTCGTGCTGAGCAAGCCCGGCGGCGGTCCCGGCGGCGGCGCGGCGATGCCCGACGGCACGGTCCCCACGCCCGGCGGCTGGAACCGCTTCGCGATCGAGGTCGACGATCTCGACACGCTGCACACCCAGCTCACGGCCGCGGGTGTGCACGCGCGCGGCCCGATCATCGACGGGGTCGGCGGCCGGCAGGTGATCGTCGACGACCCGTCGGGCAATCCGGTCGAGCTCTTCCAGCCGACGATCTCGGAGGCAAGGCTCGACCGCTGAGTTGCGGGGCATTACTCTCCGCACTCGTGGGAACACGGGCGGTCGCAAAGGGCCGACGACGCGCGGGGTGGTGGGGCGCCTGGATCCTCGCGGTCGCGGTGATCGGCCGGGGCGCGATCCCGGCCCAGACGGCCGCGGCCGCGTCACCCGCGGCGGTGCTCACCGCGACGAGCACGGCCTCCGACATCAACAAGATCGATCACATCGTCGTGATCATGCAGGAGAACCGCAGCTTCGACGAGTACTTCGGGATGTATCCCGGCGCCGACGGTTACACGCTCGACGGCGACGGGAAGCCGACGAACTGCGCGTACGACCCGCGCCAAGGCAACGCGTGCGTGCCCGTGTTCCACGACACCGACGACGTCGACTACGGCGCCGGCCACTCGATCACCTCGTACTCGCAGGACGTCGACGGCGGCAAGATGGACGGCTTCTTGGCCGCGTGGGAGCGCCGCTGCGCCGTCGGCGACACGCGCTGCGGCGGGCAGAAGCCGATCTCCGACGTGATGGGCTATCGCACGCGCGCCGACATCCCCGCGTACTGGGGCTACGCCGACGACTACACGCTGCTCGACCACATGTTCGCTCCGTCGAACTCGTGGAGCGCGCCCGAGCATCTCTACATGGTGTCGTCGTGGTCGGCGCGCTGCTTCCAGAAGAACGATCCGATGTCGTGCGAGAACGACGCCGAGTCGCCCGACATCCTCACGGCCGCGTCGGGCGGTCCCGCGGTGTACCAGTGGACCGACGTCACGTACCTGTTGAAGAAGTCGCACACGTCCTGGGGCTACTACGTGTTCGACGGCACGCAGCCGGACTGCTCGAACCCCGACGCGATCGCGTGCGTTCCCGCGCCGCAGGGTTCGAAGACCGCGAGCTTCTGGAACCCGCTTCCGCGGTTCGACGACGTGAAGAAGGACAAGCAGACCGGCAACATCCAGCCGATCCAGAACTTCATCGGCGCCACGAACACGGGAACGCTGCCCTCGGTGTCGTGGGTGCTGCCGAGCCAGCCGGTGAGCGACCACCCGCCGGCATCGATCACCGACAGCCAGAACTACACGACCTACGTCATCAACCACATCATGCAGAGCCCCGACTGGGACTCGACCGCGATCTTCCTCGCGTGGGACGACTGGGGCGGCTTCTACGACCACGAGGTACCACCGCGCGTCGACCAGAACGGCACCGGCATCCGCGTCCCGACCATCGTGATCAGTCCGTACGCGAAGCACGGCGTGATCGATCACTCGACCTACACGTTCGACTCGATCGTGAAGTTCATCGAGGATCGCTTCACGGGCGGTCAGCGCCTCGACCCGGCGACCGACGGCCGGCCGGATCCGCGCCCGACCGTGCGCGAGCTCGCGCCGACGACCGGAGATCTCCGCGACGCGTTCGACTTCACGCAGACGCCGTCGGCGGGCGTGATCATGCCGACGGTGAAGGCGGGCGCGCAGTTGGCGCAGCCGATGCCACCGATCCCGAAGGCGCGCGCGAGCGCGGCCCAACCCGCGGGCAAACGCCCGCTCGCGGGGACCGCGCCGTTCAAGGTTCGGTTCGACGGATCCGGGAGCCACGCGGCCGGCGGCATCGCGAGCTGGCGGTTGTCGTTCGGTGACGGCTCCGACGACGCGACCGGCACCGGTGATCCGCCGTCGTCGCTCGTGCATACGTACACGAAGTCGGGGGCCTTCACCGCCGCGCTCGTCACCAACGACGGCTCCGGCGGCCACGCGCGCGCCACACAGGTGATCAACGTGAGCCCGGCCGGCCCGCAGGCCTGGTTGTGGGGCACGCCGGTCACCGCGTTCACGCACGCGAACGTGACCTTCGACGCGTCGCTGAGCGACGCGGGCAACTGGACCATCGACTTCGGTGACGGCTCCGACCCGGTCCAGGGCACCGGCGTCCCGCCCTCGGACCTGCAGCACTCCTACACATCGGTCGGCAAGTACACCGCGACCCTCACGGTCACCGACGACCAAGGCAACTCGTCGGTCATGCGCGCGAACACGTTGATCTCCGCGCTGCGCAAACCGGGTGTGGGACCGATGCAACCGAAGCGGATCACCTCGACGGGCGCGCAGATCAAGGCGAAGATCGAGCCGAACGGCCTGCAGTCCACGGCCTACTTCCGCTGGGGTCTGACGCCCGACTTCGGCAACCAGACCACGCCGCGCGACATCGGCACACACAACCTCATCACCGCGATCGCGTGGGACCTCACGGACCTGCAGCCGAACACGACCTATTACTACGAGGCGGTCGCGATGAACTCGATCGGCACGTCGATCGGGAAGCTGCAGCACGTGACGACCGCGCCCTGAGCGCGCGTCCTCGCGTCGCGCGCGGTCAGCTCGTCAGAATCGCCGCCACGCGATCGCACCCGACGCGTTCGTCGTCGTGAACGTGCGCACCGCCGAGGTCGTCGTGCCGACGCCGTTCGTCGCGACCAGTTGGTACGAGTAGGTCGTCGAAGGGTCGAGCCCGCTGAGCACCGCGGTCACCGCCTGCTTGCGGTTGTCCGACTGCAGGTGCACGTCCGGGGTCGAGTGGTTCAGCGCGCCGTTCGCGCCCCACTCGTAGTGCGCGGTCGTGACCGAGTTCAAAGGGTTCACCGCGCCGTTCAGCGTTGCGGTGTCGGCTCCGACGGCGGTCGCCGCGTCGATCGTGACGCGCGGGCCGGTCGCGGTGACGAACGAGACGATGTTGCCGTTGGTCGTGCCGACGCTGTTCGTTGCGACACCGCGGTAGTAGTACCGCGCGCCCGGCGTCAGGTCCTTGACGATGACGGCGGGCACGGTGCTGCCGGAACCGGCCTGCTTCTCCGGCGAGCTCTCGTGCGCGCTGAGGGTTGGATCCGTGCCCCATTCGAAGTGGTACGAGGTCGGCTTGCCGTTGTTCCAGATCGCGGCGATGAGCTGCGATGACGTGGGGCCGGGATTCGGAGCGCGCGTCGTGACGGTCGGCGCGCGACTCGCGGAGACGACGGTGATCGCGCGCGCGACGGCGGAGAGCCCGGACTTCTTGTCGACGACGGTGAGCGTCGTCGTGTACGTGCCCGGCGTCGTGTAGTTGTGCGCGGTCGATCGCGGTGGCAGGCCGTTGCCCTTCACCGGATTCGAGCCGTCGCCGAAGTCGATGGTCCAGCTTCCACGCGAGCTCTGCGACGCGTCGAACTTCTCGGAGTCGCTGTCGAAACCGAGCGGCTTGTCGCCCTCGATCCACGCGTGCGGGGTCCCGGCCGTGACGTCGACCGAGACGCGGTCGGTCGCCGACGCGTCGGTGTCGTCGACGACGAGCAGGCGCGCGCTGTAGTGACCCGGAGCGAGGTACTTGTGCGAGATCGACTTGGGGGGCGCGCCCTTGCCGATCGCCTTCTTCCCGTCGCCGAACGTCAGCGTCCACCGCTTGATCGGCGCGTTGCCGGCGCGACTCTTCGACCCGTCGAACACGGTGCTGTACGGCGCGGTCCCGCTCAACCGACCGCCCGCCGCGGCGGCGGGTGTGGGCTGCGGCGCGCTCGCGGCCTTCTTCGCCGCGACGGTCGGAGCGGGGGTCGGGTGGATCGCCGCCGCGAGCTTGTCGGGCGCGACCGTCGGTAACAACGTGGGCTGGCGCGGCGTCTGCGTGAAGTCGAAGTCGTCGGCGAGGTCGGCGAGTTGCGGCGCGTTCTCGCGCACCGTCGGGCGGGGGTCGGCGCGCCCGTCGGTCGTCGGGTCGAGTCGCGCGCCGTCCATGAAGACGTCCTCGATGAACTTCAGATACGAGTCGAAGCTGTGGACGCCGCTGTCGATGTAGCCGCGCTTGGCGTAGGGGCTGATGAGGAGCGCGGGCACGCGGATGCCGAGACCGTTCGCGTCGACCTTCGGGGGCACGACGTTGTCGTAGAAGCCACCCCAGTCGTCCCACGCGAGGAAGACCGCGGTCGAGTCCCAGTCGGGTCCCTGCATGACCTGGTTGATCATGTAGGTGACGTACTTCTCGCCGTCGTTCACGCCCGCGGGTGGATGCTCGCTCACGGGGTTCGTCGGCACGACCCACGACACCGACGGCAGCGTGCCGTTCTGCGCGGCGGCCGCGAAGTTGTCGACGCTCTGGATGTTCGAGAGCGAGCCCGACTGCTTCACGTCGGTGAAGTTCGGCAACGGGTTCCAGATGCTCCCCGTCTTCGACGACTGCGGCAACGGCACACACGTGAGGTCGGACGGGTTGGTGCAGTCCGGCTCGGTTCCGTCGAACAGGTAGTAGTCCCAGCTCACGTGGTGCTGGTTCAACAGGTACGTGATGTCGGTCCAGGCGTAGTTGACGCTGTTCTGGAAACGCGCGTCGTCGACCGTGTTGATCTCGTTCTCACAGCTCGACGGATCGTTCTCGCGGTAACACCGCGCGGCCCACCCCGAGACCATGAAGAGATGCTCGGGGAGGCTCCAGGTGACGCCGGGCCCGAACATGTGGTCCATGAGCACGTAGTCGTCGGCGTACGCCCAGTAGTTCGGGATGTCGGCGCGCAGCTTGTAGCCCATGACGTCGGGGAACGGCTTCGTCACACCGCAGTCCTGTGCGCCCGGACGCGCCTGGCACTTCTTCAGCGCGACCGCGTACTGCTTGACGAAGCCGTTCATCTTGCCCTTGTCGATGTCGGCGTTCGCGTCCGACGAGCCGTGCGGGCCGCCGTTCTGAACGTCGGCCGCGTCGTGCCACGGGTACACGCACTGATCGGTCTCCGGATCGTTGAGACACACGGTCGGGTTGCCGCTGCCGTCGACGGGGATGCCGTCGGCGCCGGGGTACATCCCGAAGTAGTTGTCGAACGACCGGTTCTCCTGCATGACGATCACGATGTGCTTGATCTTCGACAGGTCGGCGGACGCCGACGTGCCCTTCAGCAGCGCGACCGGCCCGGTGGCGGCGCCGGCGCGTGCTCGTGCGATGACGACCGCGTTCCCGCCGACCGCGACGAGCGCGGCCGCGAGTGCGATCGAGACGTGGGAACGAGCTCGGCGCCAGCCGATCAAGGGCCCGGCGTTCCCGCGATCACGTTGGCGGGGAGCTTGACGGACGTGTGGCCCTTCGCCTCGTACTGGAACGCGTAGTACGAGAGCTTTCGCTTCGTGCCGTCGTGCGAGATCATCCCGAACCAGTTGTCCTTGTGCTTCGTCGACCCACCGGTGTCGCGGAGCTCGAACACGAAGAGCGGACCCGCGTACGGCAGCGCCATCCAGGTCTGCATCGCGTTCACCATCATCGCGGCCTGGTTGTTCTGGTCGACGTGCCCGTCGTCGGGTGCGCCCTTGGTCGGCGCGCCGTACTCCGTCGACCAGATGAGCTTGGCGCTGTCACCGTTGTCGATCATGAGCTGGCGCACGGTGTCGGTGCGGTACCACGGGCGGGGCTTCTTGCACGACATCGACGGGAAGCACGGGTACGAGTACGGGTGCCAGCTCACTGCATCGAACGAGCCCTGCGCGCCGTACTGGTACATCTGCGCGAGGAACGCGTCACCCGAGATGCCGCCGCGGCTGTTGTTCTGCGCGCCGAGCCCGCCCGTGAGCACCGTGATGTTCGGGTCGACGTTCTTGATCGCGGTGTAGCTGGCCTGCATGAGGCGCGTGTACGCGCACGCGTTCGCGGTGTGCCAGTCGGAGTGCGGCCCGGGCAGGTTCGGCGCGTTCTCGAGCTCGATCACGGGGACGCGCGCGCTGCCGTAGCGCTGCGCGACCTCGGCCGCGAAGTTGGCATACGCGAACACGTCGAACTCGGCCTGCGTCGTGCAATCCGCGACCGGGGGTGGGTTGTCGTACGCCCACAACGGCGGCGCGCCGATGATCGCCTCGAGCTTCATGCCCTCGGCCTGGACCATGTTCACGATGCGGTCGATGAGCAGCCAGTTGGCGTCGCTCGCGCTGTTGTGCTCGACGAGTCCCCACGGGATGTCGGCGCGCACCCAGTCGGCGCCGGCGGCCTTCATGATGTTCATCTCGGCGTCGAAGACCTCGGGGGTCTCGTTCGTGAGGTCGGCGCCGGTCGAGATGCCGAAGAAGTCGGGAGGAAACGTCGGAGGCTTCGCCGCGGTCGGTTGCCCCGCGTTCGCGACCAGCGGTCGCGTCGCGATCGCGCCAGTCGCGGTCGCGAGCACCGCGACGATGACGAGCACGCGTCGTCGGATGGAGTGTCGGTTCGTAGGTCGCATCGCGGTCAACTCGTGAGCTTCAGGATCATGGTTCCCTCACCGGGTCCTTGCGGATCCACGACGGCCGTCCACGCGCCGCTCGCGTCGAGCGTCACCGGGCCGAGCGCGAAGTTGGGGTCACAGCCGTTCACCGACGCGAGCACGGTGCCGTTCGGTCGCACGAACGACACGACCACACCGGCACAGCCCGTGAACGTCGACGACGAGATCGTGAGCGTGCGGGTCTGCCCCGCCGTGCCTTTGAAGTGGAAGATGCCGTCGGCGCCCGGCTGCTGCGCGGTGAACGATCGCAAGGCGTTCAGCGGGAGCGGCCGCACGTCGTCCTCGACGGTGAAGATCTGCGCGTTCAGCGTGCCCGCGGCGTCGCCCTGCGGGTCGATGATCAACTTCCAGGTGCCGCGCCGGTTCAGCGTGAACGTGTCGAGGAACGCGCCGTCCGAGCACGTTGTGACGGGACCGGCCACGGTCGTGCCCCCCGGACGTACGAGGGTCACCGCGACCGCGGGGCAGGCATCGCCCGTCACGTTCGAATTGCTCAGCACCGCCGAGATCTGGTCGCCGTTCTTGCCCTTGAAGGTGAGCGTCGCGTTCTGGCCGGGATGCTTGAAGACCAGCTTCGTGCGCTTGCCACTGAGGTCCGCGGGCTCGTTGAGATCGGTGAACGTGTACGCCTGGATCGAGCCGGTCATCGCGCCGGTGACCGGGTGCACGACGAACATCCACGTGCCGGTCTGGTCGAGCGTGACCGAGTCGAGGAAGGCGTCGGCGGCGCAGCCGTTCACGGTCGCGCCGAGTTGCGAACCACCGGGCCGCTGCAGCGACAGCGTGTAGCCCGGGCAACCGCTCGCGGTCGCGTCGGCGATATCGGCCGAGACCTCCTGCCCGGTCGTGCCGGAGAAGGTGAAGTCGCCGTCCTCCGTCGCGGCGAGCGAGAAGCCGAGCCGCGCGCCGTTCAGCGTGATGTCGCGCACCTGGTCGTTCGCGACGAGAGCTTGCACGTTCGCGGTGCCCGTCGCGGGTCCCTGCGCGTCGACGAGGAGGCTCCACGTCCCGGTCTGGTCGAGCGTGAGCGCCGCCAGCTGCGCGCTGGCGCTGCAGCTCGTCACGGGCGCGCCGAGCGTCGAACCGTCGGGTCGCACGAGCGAGAACGCGAAGGTCGGGCACGGGTCCGAGAACGTCGCTCCGGCCACCTGCGCGCTGATCGTCGTGCCGGAGGTCCCGTCGAACTGGAGCAGGCTGTTCTGCCCGGGCTGCAGCAGGTTCGCGGGGACCGCGGGGCCACCGACCTTGATACTCCGCACCTGGTCGGTCGCGTTGTGCGTTGCGAGCTGTGCGGTGCCGGTCGCGGCGCCCTGCGGGTCGACCCGCACGACCCAGGTCCCGCTCTGGTCGAGCACGTGCCCGTCGAGGAAGCCGGTGGCGCCGCACTGGGCCGCAGGAGTGCCGAGCGTCGTGCCGTCCGGTCGCACGAGCGAGAGCGTGTACGCGGGACATCCGGGGAAGGTCGCGTTCGCGACGGTGGCCGAAACCTTCTGACCACTCGTGCCGGTGAACGTGAACTGGCCGTTCTGCCCGGGCTCCGAGAGCGAGACGTTCGCCGTCGCGCCCCCGAGGGCCGCGCTCGCGTGCTGATCGGTCACGTCCCAGACCTGCAGGCCGCCCGAACCCGTGGCGTCGAGTTGCGGGTCGACGACGACGGTCCACGTGCCCGCCTGGTCGATCGTGGTCGTGTCGATGAACGCGGTGGCGCTGCACGTGGTCGCGCCGGCGGCCTGCGTGCCGTCGGGCCGGATCAGCGCGACGGCAACATCGGGACACGCGCCCGTGAACGACGCGCCGCCGAGCTCCACCGAGACCGCGTGCCCCACCGTCGGCGTGAACGTGAAGCGGCCGTTCTGTCCGGGCGTGCCCAGGTTCACCGCGGTCGCCGACGCGTTCAACGCGATCGGCCCGCTCTCGTCCGCGGGCACGCTCCACGCGCGCAAGGTGCCCGTGCCCGTGTTCTTCTTCAGCGCGTCGACGAACACGGTCCACGTGCCGCTCGCGTCGAGGGTCTGGGTGTCGAGGAAGTCGGTGCCGCCACACGTGCTCGTGGTCGTTCCGAAGCGCGTGCCGTCGGGACGCTTCAGCACGAGCGCGACCGCGGGACAGGCCGGACCGAACGTCGAGCCCGTCAACTCCGCGACCACGCGCGTGCCCGCGTTCGCGGCGAACTTGTAGTTGCCGTTCTGATTGGCCTTCGGGATCGCGACGCTCACCGGCGTGCCGTCGAGCGAGATCGCCCCCGTCGCCCCGCGCGCGGAGACGGCACCGAGACCCACCATCGCCGAGACGACGAGCACAGGCGACAACATCCGTGTGAGCTTTGACCGACCCCTCAAACGCGTTTTCCTCCGCACGGTCGCCCACAGTGTGTAGCCAACCGCCCTCGAACGGTCAACCGAGCGGGGATGAACTCTCGCCGTTCACTCCTGTTTCGCGCGAAGCGCGGCGATTCGAGCCCGTTGCGCGCGCGGATTACCCTTCCTTCTGCCGGACGGGGCGGACAGGAGCGGACCGCATGGTGAGGGGCGTGCGCACGAGGCGAGTCGTCGCCGGGGCGGTGGTGCTGGCGTTGATCGTCGCCCTCGCGGCGTGTGGTGGCGACGACGACGAGCCGAACATCCATGCGGCGAAGTCGGTGAAGCCGGGCGACGTCAGCGCCGCGCAGTACAAGGAAGCGGCGCGACTCGTGAACGTCGGCGGCTTGAAGAGCGCGCCGCCCGCGACGATCGTGCGGTGCGTCGCGAAGACGGTCGTCGAGAACCCGTTGCTCGACCAGGTCGCGAACGACATCGCGCAGATCGAGAACAAGGACCTGCGCCAGGCGGTGATGTTCGCCTACCTCTTGTGCGGTTACAACTACATCGTCGACACGTACATGCGCTTCGCGCCGCCGGGCATGTCGAAGCCCGACTTGAAGTGCGTGCGATCGAAGTTCACACAGCTGCCGACGCAGTCGCTCGCAGAAGTGATCGTCGAGGATCCCGACGCGGGTTACACCGGACCGCTCGTGATCCAGGCGTGCAAGTCGGGTTCGAAGGCGAACCCGTTGCTCAAGAACGGACAACTGATCGGCATGGGTGGAAGCTGATGACCGCGACCGACACGAACGACTCGATGCTGCTGCACGCGTCGGGTGTCACGAAGTCCTATCCGTCGCGACCGGAGCCCGTCGTCGCGCTCGACGGGATCGATCTCGACGTCGCCGCGGGTGAGTTCCTCGCGGTGACCGGACCGTCGGGCTCCGGCAAGACGACGTTGCTCAACTGTCTGTCGGGCATCGACACGATCGACACCGGCGCAGTCGTGCTCGACGGTGTCGACCTCGCCGGGCTCGACGACACGGCGCGCACCGACCTGCGGGGCTCGACGATGGGGTTCGTCTTCCAGGCGCCCAACCTGCTGCCCGTCTTCTCCGCGCTCGAGAACGTGGCGCTACCGCTCGTGCTGACCGGCACCAGCCCGGGTGACGCGCGGGCGCGCGCGAGCGACGTGCTGGAACGGGTCGGGGTCGGCCACCGGCGCGACCAGAAGCCCGGAGAGATGTCGGGTGGTGAGCAGCAACGGGTCGCGCTGGCACGCGCGTTCGTCAAGCGGCCGCGCGTCGTGTGGGCCGACGAGCCGACCGGCAACCTCGACTCGAAGTCGGCCGAGGTCGTGATGGCGCTGTTGCGCGAGCTCCACGGCGACGGCGCGACGGTGGTCCTGGTCACGCACGACCTCGGGCTCGCGGAACGCAGCGACCGGCGGATCGAGATGCGCGACGGGCGCGTCGTCGACGAGCAGCGCGGCTGAGCCGTGCTCACGATCGTCGTCCTGATCGTCACGGTCGTCGCGATCGTGCTCGCGGCGCGGGTCGGTGTGACCCGGCCGGAGCTGCGCGCGGTCGCGGTACGCAACCTGCGCGTACGGCCCGGGCGCGCGTTGCTCGTGGCCGCGGGCGTGCTGCTCGCGACGGCCACGCTCACGAGCGCGTCGGCGATCGGCGACTCGCTGCGATCGTCGATCCGCAACTCTGCGTACACGCAGCTCGGGCCGGTCGACGAGATGGTCGTCGCGTCGGGCGGTGCGGATACGGCACGCACGATCGCCGACACGATCACGCGCGCGCACCTCGACGGCGTCGACGGTGTGCTCCCGCTCGTCACCGCGCGGCTCACCGTGCAGGGTCGCGACTACGTGCCGCGCGTCGCACAGGCGCAGGTGATCGAGCTCGACTTCGCGGCCGCCGCACGCTTCGGCGGCGATCCCGCGCACACGGGCATCACCGGATCGACGCCGTCCGGGAACACCGGTGTGATGAGCGCGGACCTCGCGACCGAGACGTCGCTGCTCCTCCGCCACAGCGCCACCGTGCACGCCTACGGCACCGCGCGCACCTTCCACATCGAGGGCATCGCCCCGCGAGTCGGGCTCGCGGGTCTCGAGTCGCCGGGCGCGCCCGCCGGCAGCGCGTCGCTGAACCTGTTCGTGCCGCCGGGAACGCTCGCCGCGATGCAAGGCGCGGGCTCGCAATCCGGTCCCGCGCCCTCGGCGGTCGTCGTCGTGTCGAATCGCGGCGGTGTGCTCACGTCGCACGCGTCGAGCACTGCGGTGACCGCCGAGCTGCAACGCGCGCTCCACGGGCAGACGGTCGACGTGATCCCGGTCAAGCAGCTCGTCCTCGACGACGCCGCTGCGCAGAGCCGGCAGTTCAGCGCGCTGTTCCGCGCGTTCGGTCTGCTCAGCCTCCTCGCGGGTCTGCTCCTGTTGCTGCTCACGTTCGGCGCGCTCGCGCGCGAGCGCGCGCAATCGCTCGGGATCCTGCGCGCCTTCGGTCTCCGTCGCCGCGACCTCGCGGCCACGGTCGTGCTCGAGGCGCTCCCGAGCTGTGTGCTCGGCGTCGTGCTCGGCGCGATCGCCGGCGCGGGGATCGCCGCGCTCGTCGTGCTGATCGCGCACGGGACGCTGGCGAACGCGGCGTCGGGTGGTGTCGACCTCGCGTTCTCGGTCCGCACCGCGACGTTGCTCACGGGCCTCGCGATCGGTCTCGTCGCGTCGCTGATCGCCCTGGCGATCGCGGCCGGCGTCGTCGCCCGGACCGGCGTCGTCACGCTCATGCGCGGCGACACGGGCACGCCGCGCGTGATCGATCCGCGTCTGGTGCGCAACGGCGGCCTCGCGCTCGGAGGCGTCGGTCTCGTGGTCGCGATCGTCGGTGCCGTCGCCACGAACGCGTCGTTCGCGGTTGCCGGTGGCGCGCTCGTCGCGATCGCCGCGCCGTTGCTCGCGCCGCCCCCGTGGCGGCGCCTCACCGCGGCCGCCGCCGCCGTCGTCGAGATCGCGTGGGCCGTGATCGAGGTACGCGCGGGCCATCGGGCGTTCACCGGTCCGTCGCCCGCCGAGATCCTCACGATCGCAGCGGCGATGAGCATCGCCGCGGTCGCGCTCGTCAGCATCGTCGACCGCGCGCTCGCCGACCGGCGCCGTGCGGTCGGTCGCCGCCGGACCGCACCGGTCACGCTCGGGTTCGCGTACTCGCACGCGACGCCGAATCGCACCGCGACGATCGCGGCGATGTACGGCGTGGTCGTCTTCACGCTCTGCCTCGTCGTCACGATGGCGCACCTGTACGCGGGCAGCGTCGACAGTGTGGCGGCGCAGCTCGGGGGCAACGCCGCGCTCGAGGTGACGTCGAACGGCGCGCAACCGGTTCCGGTCAAGGACGTGCGCGAGCTCCCCGGCGTCACGCGTGTCGTCGGTGCGTCCTCGCTCGACACGCACGTGCTCGCGGGTGGTTCGCAATCGTTCGCCGACGTCACGCTCGTCGGCGTGAGTCCCGCGCTCGTCGGCCACGGCACTCCGCCGGTCGCGGTCGGCCCGTCGAGCGCGAGCACGTACGCGCGGGTGATGGCGAACCCCGATCTGGTGCTCGTCGGCGCCGACCTGCGCACGACACCGCAGAACACGCTCGACCATCACACTCCACGCGTCGGCGAGAAGCTCTCGCTCCAGGACCCGACGACGGGCGTGACGCGCACGGTGACCGTCGCGGGGCTCGTCGCCGCGGCTCGTTACGAGGGTGTCGATCACGTCTATGCGGCCGCGCCGCTGCTCGACACGCTCCACGCCGCGCCGGTCGTGCAGAACGTCTTGTACGTCGAGACGAGCCCAGGCACGAACAACGACACGGTCGCCGCGATCGTCGACGGCACGCACCTGCCGAACGGCGCGTACGCGCGCTCGTTCCACCACCTCGCCGACGACCGCCTGAGCGCGCAGCAGCGGTTCCTGAACCTCGTCTCGGGCTACACCGCACTCGGTCTGCTCGGCGGCGCCGCCGCGCTCGCGGTCGCGATGATCGATGCGGTGCGGGAGCGCCGGCGCCAGCTCGCAACGCTGCGCGCGCTCGGCTTCCGCCGTTCGACGCTGCGGCGCGCGGCGCGCGTCGAGGCGCTCGTCATCGGGCTCGAGGGCACGATCGCCGGCGCGCTCACCGCCGCGCTGCTCTCGTGGCGACTCGCAGCGACGGGCGCGATCGGCGAGTCGACACCGTTCAGCCTGCCGGGTGGCCTGTTGATCGCGATCGTGGTGATCGCGCTGGCCACCGCGCTCGCCGCGACCACGGTGGCGGCTCGCCGCGCCGCGCGCCTCCAACCCGCGGGCGCGCTGCGCGCGTCCGAGTGAGTCGCCTCACAAGGTGAGGATGAAGGCCTTCGCGTCCTTCGCCGACATCGTTCTCAGCTTCGCGAGCGTCGCACCGTCGACGGGATTGACGCCGTTCGCGAGCCGCACCTGCGCGGTCGCGGCGGCAATGTCGTCCTGCAACGCGTAGGCCTTCGCGAGCTCGAGGTGCGCGCGCTCGTGGAAGGCGTAGACCGTCTTCCACACGAGCCGCCGGTAGGCCTCGTGGTCGAGTCCGTCGGCGGTGTCGGAACGCTTCACCATCGCGGCGACCGCGTCGACGTCGGTCACCGATCGCGGTCCCGCCTTCCCGGCGACGACTTCCCCGACATAGCCGTCGGTGCGGTAGGCGACGAACGGCTCGAGCACGTGCATCGCGGTGACGTCGAGGAAGACGGGTCGGGTCCGCTGGATGCTGGCGATCATCCGCTCGACCATCTTGTCGGCGCTGTCGAGGCGGAGCGCGTCGCCGAGGTGCAGGCGCTGCGTCAGCTGTGCTCGTCCCCAGTCGAGTCCGACCGCGTTGGCGCTGACGATCGTGACGTCGCGTCGCTCGTGGTCGACGAGCTGTCGGTACAGCATCGGCATGCTGTACTCCTCGCCCCACACGAGCAGCACCGCGTGACGCGGAAGCTGCTCGAGGACGCGGTGGCCGTACGCGTCGGCGAGCGGCGCCACCTTCAGCGACGCGTGCGCACGGTGCACGACGACCGACGGCACGACAACCGCGGCGAGCAACGCCGCCGCGACCATGGCCGGCAGCACGCGCGCGCGCTCCGCGGGGGCATCGTCGTCGGAATCCGAACGCTGAGCCATCGCGCGCCCGACGAAGTCGACCGCACCCGTCGTTCCGACCGCGACGACCACTGCGATCACGATCATCGTCGCGAGCAGGTAGCCGCCACCGACGACGACGTTCTCGAACCCCCACATCTGCGTCACGCCGGACCCGATCGCGACGGCGACGAGGTTCACGCCGGCCGCGATCGCGAGGAACGCGACGCGCGCCGGGTCCAGACGCCGGCGAACGAGCTCGGCGACGCCGCACGCGAAGAGGACGGCGACGACCGCACCGAAGTCGCGCTCGAGCCCGCCGAAGAGCGTCGCGACGCGCTCCGTGACCGCGCCGACCTTGCCGCTCACCGTGCCCCCGAAGTCGTGCCGCATCACGAGCCCGACGAGGCGTGACGGGTTCGACGCCGCGCCCCAGTTCAACGTCGGATCCTGCGCCGCGCGCACGAGGACGTAGACGAGCCCGACGACGGCGACGACGACCAGGCTCGCGACCGCGCCGATCACCGCGGCGCGCGTCGGCCGGCGCCGGCCGAAGGCGACGAGCGTCGCCACCGCGAGGGTCATGATCGCGGCGAGCTGCCATCCCGAGCCGACGCTCGCACCGAGCAGGAGCCCGCTGACGACGAGCGCCGCCGTCGAGCCCCGCTCCTCCCAGATCACGACGCCGAGGGCCGCGCCCGCGAGCATGAGCGTGGTGACCGCGTAGTACTTGGCGAAGTCGGCGTTGAACCAGAACGACACGGCGGTCGCGAGCCCGAGCGCGCCGACGCTCCCGCCGATCCGGCTCGCGCCGAAGTGCCGTGCGAGCCGGAAGACGACGCCAACGGCCAGGGCCGCGCACACGAGGCTGAAGAGGTTCACGCGGAACGCCCAGCTGCCGAACGGCAGCACGGTGCCGAAGGCCTTCGCGAGCAACACGTACGTCGGGTAACCCGGCGCGTGCAGCACTCCGAGCGTCCGCACGCCCGCGACCGACTCCGGCGCGTCGCCGAGCGCGACGTGCGAGGAGAACGTGGACGCGAAGAGCACGGCGGCGATGAGCGTGAGCGCGCCCTGCCAGATCCACTCCTGCGGCGTGTCGCGTTCGCCCGGTCCCTCGATCCGCTCGCGCCGACGCGTCGACGGCGAGCCGGGACGCGCGTTCACGCGCGCGCCCGGTCGCGTTCCCGAGGCGCGTTGTACCTTGCGCCGCTGGTTTCGGCTGCGACTCATCGCGCTCGTGACGAACGGATCGATCCGGGCCCCCGCACGCCGCGGAGCGTAGCGAAACCGGGCTCACCGCCCGCCGGCACGCCCGGCGAGCTCAGTGCTCGTTCTTGATCACGAAGTAGGAACCGCGGATGGTTCCGGCGAGCTTCGACTTCTGCCGCGCGAACTTGAACCGGGATTCCAGCTCCGCGGGGATCTCCATCCCGTCCGACAGCTTGAACCCGACCGCGCGCTTCGACGCGTCGGCGATCGTGTACATCACGTTGATCGACAGACCGCTCTCGTAGAAGACGTACGCGATGCGGATGTTCTCGACTTCGAACTCCGTCGCCTCCAGCGGGGCCGACGAGATCACGAGGTCGCGCTCTTCGGCGAGGATCCGATGCACCCAGTCGACGGTCTTCTTGCCCTTGCTCGCCGGCTCCACCGTGAAGACGTGGTCGTACTTGTTCTTGAAGTAGCGCGCCTCGTTCGCCCGCAGGCCCGCGAGCGCCGCCGCGACGGGCGACGACTCGAGACCGACGGTCGAGACGTTCGTGAAGTCCACGGTGTACGACATCGATCGGGTCTCCTCGGAGGATCAGTCGACGCGGGCCGCATCGTTGCAGTCGATGCCGATCCCGGTGGGGACGCAGGCCATCGACTCATTGTGGCGTTTCGATGTCCGCTTCGATGTCACACGGTCGTGCGACACTGCGCGCATGCCCTTCGGACAGACCGCCGGTCCCCCGGCGACGCCCCGCCAGGTGAAGGAGCTGCTCGAGCTGCTCCAGGTCGCCGGCCACACCGATTTCCGGGACGCGCGTGGGCCGATGCGATTCAACCAGCGGCAGGCCGCGGGCCGCTTCACGCGCGACGAGGCCGACGGGTTCATCGAGCAGCTCCAGGCCACGGCCGACGGCGAAGCCGACACGCCCGTGGAAGCGCCCGTCGTCACCCGCGCGCCGCACCCGTCCACGGCGGAGCGCGCGCTGCGCCGGTTCTCGGATCAAGCGCTCGCGGCGGAGCTGCAACGCCGCGGCTGGATCGTCGTCGAGCCGTAGCGCGGCGCCCGGCGCGCTCGCAGCCGCGTTCAGACCGGCCGGCCCTCGAAGTCGCCGATGAGCGAGACCCGCGAACGATCGCCCTCCGACGGCGACGCGAACGCGGCGCGCTTGGTCTCGTAGTACGCGGACCGCAGATCGCCCTCGCGCGCCGCGTTGTACGTCGGGTAGAGCGCGCGGCGCGGGCGGTTCGTCGGGTTCGGCCCGCTGCGATGGGGCGTCCGGCTGTGGAACCACAACGTCTGGCCGGCACGGACCGACACCGGAGTCCACTCCAAGCGCGCGACGACGTCCGCGGCGACACAGCCGCGCCCGTCGACGGGCAGCACCTCGTCGAAGCAGCCCGACACGACTTCCAGGCCACCGTTCGTCGCGTCGGCATCGTCGATTGCGACCATCGCGGACGCGTGCACGTCGATCATCGGGTACGCGGGCGCGTCCTGATGGGGTGAGAAGCCCGCGCCGCCGGGGAGCTTGTAGTTGATCTTCTCCTTGTAGAGCACGGCGGGCTCACCGAGCAGCGCGCCGGCGATGTCGACGAGCGCGCCGTCGCACAGCAGTGCCCGCAGCGGAGCGTGCATCGGCACGAAGTTCTCGGTGCGACACAGCATCGGCCCGACGTCGGTGCCCTCGTAGTGCTGCATGACGCCCTGCTCGCCGTCGGCGAGCGCCGCGACCTCGTCGACCCAGCCCGACAAGGCGGCCGCGACCGGCGCGGCGAGCGCGTCGACCGCGACCCAGCCGTGCGTGCGGAAGTGCTCGACCAGTGCGTCACGCTCGGCGCCCGAGACCCCGAACGCCTCGACTCGCGGCGCCATCGTCATCCCGGAAGTATCGCCGAGCCGCGCGGCACGCCGATCGTCAGGCGTGCGGCTCGCCGAGGAGCACGTTGTCCGGGATCGCGACCTTCGACTTCCCCGTCGCCTCGTACCGGTACGTGTAATACGCGAGCTTGCGCTGCGTCATGTCGGTCGACGTCAGCCCGAACCAGTTGTCCTTGTGCTTCGTCGAACCGCCGGTGTCGCGGAACTCGAACACGAAGAAGGGACCCGCGAACGGGAACGTCTGCCACGTCTGCAATGCGTTCACCATCATCGCGGCCTGGTTGTTCTCGTCGACGTGGCCGTCTTTCGGGACGCCGTTCGTCGGCGCGCCGAACTCGGTCGCCCAGATGAGCTTGTTGCCGTCGCCGTTGTCGACCATCAGCTGCCGCACCGTCGTGGTCCGGTTCCAAGGGCGACTCTTGTCACACGACTGCGTCGGGAAGCACGGATACGAGTACGGGTGCCAGCTCACGGCATCGAACGAGCCCTGCACGCCGTACTGGTACATCGACGCGAGGAACGAGTCCCCGGAGATGCCGCCGCGCTTGTTGTTCTGCGCGCCGAGGCCGCCCGTGAGCACCGTGATGTTCGGGTCGACAGCCTTGATCGCCGGGTAGCTCGCCTGCATCAAGCGTGAGTACGCGCACGCGTTCGCGGTGCGCCAGTCGGAGTGCGGGCCCGGCAGGTTCGGTGCGTTCTGGAGCTCCATCGCCTGGACGCGCGCGCTGCCGTAGCGCTGCGCGACCTCACTCGCGAAGTTCGCGTACGCGAACACGTCGAAGTCCGGCGCGACCGGGCAGTCGGCGACGGGCGGCGGCGACCGATAGGCCCACAGCGGCACCTGGCCGATGATCGCGTCGAGCTTCATGCCCTGCGCCTGCACCATGTTCACGAGCCGGTCGACCAGTAGCCAGTGGCCCTCGTTCGGACGGTCGTGCTCGACCAGCGACCACGGGATGTCGGCACGGACCCACTCCGCGCCGGCGAGCTTCATGAGGCCGATCTCCTTGTCGAAGAGCGCCGCGCTCTCGTTCGTGAGATCGGCACCGGACGAGATGCCGAAGTAGCCGGGTGCGAACGAGGGCCGCGCCGTCGCCGCAGGACGCGCGTTGCCGGCGTCCGCGCTCAGCGGCGTCGTCGCGACGACGCCAGCGACGATCGAGACGAGCGCGCCGATCGTGCACAACCGCGCGCGCACGGAGTGCCGGGTCGTCGCGCGCCCCATCGAATTCAACCCGTCAGCTTGACGATCATGGTCCCCTCGACGGGTCCCTGCGGATCGACGATCACCGTGAACTTGCCTTTCGCGTCGAGCGTCGCGGGCCCGAGCACGAAGTTGGCGTCGCAGCCGTCGACGGACGCGAGCACGCTGCCGTCGGGGCGAACGAGCGAGACGACGACTCCCGGACATCCGGTGAACGTCGACCACGACACCGTGACCGTGCGGACCTGACCCGCGCTGCCCTTGAAATGGAAGTGCCCATTGGCTCCCGGTTGCTGCGCGGTGAACGACTTCGGCGTGCCGCTCGGAGCGATGGTGCGCACGTCGTCCACGACGGTGTAGATCTGCGCCCGCACCGTGCCGTCACTCGCGCCCTGAGGGTCGATGGCGAGCTGCCACGTGCCGGTCGCGTCGAGCGTCACCGCATCGAGGAACGCACCGTCGGCACAGGTGCTCGGCACGGCGACCGAGTTCGTGCCGTCGGGCCGTACGAGCGTGAGCGCGACGCCCGGGCACGCGCCGCCGGTCAGGCTGCTCGAGACGACGGCCGAGATGCGCTGCCCGGCCGTGCCCGAGAACGTGAGCGTCGCGTTCTGCCCCGGACGCTTGACGATGACCTTGAGGCTCTTGCCCGTCGACGCGGTCGGCTTCGTGAGCTCGTTGAACGTGTACGCCTGGATGCTCGCGTCGAGCGTGGTCCCCACGGGCTGCACGACGAACGTCCAGGTCCCGTCTTGGTCGAGCACAAGTGCGTCGAGGAACGCGTCGGCGTCGCAGCCGTCGACCGGCGCGCCGAGCGTCGTGCCGTCCGGCCGCACGAGCGCCAACGTGTAGCCGGGGCAGCCGCCGGCGAAGGACGCGTTCGAGACCGCGGCCGACACGTTCTGGCCCGCGGTACCCGTGAACGTGTAGTCGCCGCTCTGCACGGCGTTCAGATGGAGGCCCAGGCGCGCGCCGTTGAGCGCGATCGCACGCACGTCGTTCGTCGCGACGAATGCCTGCACCGTCGCGGTCCCCGTCGCCGGTCCTTGCGCGTCGACGCGGAAGCTCCACGTGCCGGTCTGGTCGAGCGTCTGCGCAGCGAGCTGCGTGGTGTCGGTGCAGCCGGTGACGGGACTCCCGAGGGTCGTGCCGTCGGGGCGCACGAGCGAGAACGCGAACGTCGGGCACGACCCCGAGAACGTCGCGCCCGTCACCTGCGCGGTGATCGTGGTGCCCGTGGTCCCGTCGAACTGCAGGAGGCTGTTCTGTCCGGGCTTCAAGAGGTTCGCGCTGACACCGGGACCGTTGATCTTGATGCTGCGCACCTGATCGGTCGCGTCGTACGCGGTGAGCTGCGCGCTTCCGGTCGCGCTTCCCTGCGGGTCGACGCGCAGTGACCAGGTGCCCGTCTGATCGAGGAGTTGCCCGTCGAGGAAGCCGGTGTCGCCGCATTGGCCGACGGGGGTCCCGAGGGTCGTGCCGTCGGGGCGCACGAGCGCGAGCGTGTACGCGGGACAGCCGGGGAACGTCGCGGCGGCCACGGTCGCCGACACCTTCTGCCCCGCCGTCCCCGCGAACGAGTAGATGCCGTTCTGACCGTCGCGAGCGAGCTCGACGTCGACGGCGCCACCGTTCAGGATCAGCGGCGCGTGCTGGTCGGTGTTGTCGAGAACCTGCAGCGCGGCCGAGCCGGTGCTGTCGAGCTGCGGATCGACGCGCGCGGTCCAGGTGCCCGCCTGGTCGATTGGTATCGCGTTGAGGGACGCGGTGCTGGTGCACGTGCTCGTGGTCGCGGCCTGACTGCCGTCGGGCCGGACGAACGACAGCGCGACGGTCGGACACGCTCCGCTGAACGCGGCGCCGGTGAGCGCCGCCGAGACCGGTTGGCCGACGGTCGGCGTGAACGTGAACGCGCCGTTCTGGCCGGGCGTGCCGAGACTCACCGCGGTCGCGGGCGCGTCGAGCGTGATCGGCGCGCTCTGGTCCGCGGGAACGCTCCACGCGCGCAACGTTGCCGATCCGATGTCGTTCTGCTGCGGATCGACGAGGAAACCCCAGGTTCCGGTGTTCGTGAGCGTTCGCGTCTCGAGCACCGCGGTCGAGCCGCAGGTCGTCGCGGTGGACCCGAGCTTCGTGAAGTCCTGGTAATAGAGCGACAGCGCGACCGCGGGGCAGTCGGGCCCGAACGTCGAGCTGGTGAGCTCGGCGAAGACGCGGGTGCCCGCCGTGCCGCTGAACGTGTAGATGCCGTAGTCACCGGACTTCGTGAGCGTCACCGTGACCGGCGAGCCGTTCAACGAGATCGAGCCGACGGCCGCGTCCGCGGAACGAACCCCGATGCCCGCGCACGCACCGACAATCACGATCGCGACCATGAACCGTCGCATCAGACCCACCCCCGCCCTCCCTGGCGGTCACAGTGTGGAGGCAACCGCGCTCGCACCGCAACAGAAGGACGCATCGCGGCGTCGCTCGTGAGTGTCAACGCGCGCTGGCGTTCCCCTTGTGAATCGTGTGGTGATCGAAGATCCACTCATGACGGCGGCGTGACGTTCCTCGCGGCGCTCGTTCAGGACGGGGGTGCGCAGGTCGTGGCGCCCATCGAGCACTTCACGACGAGGTCGTAGTCCAGGACGCTCGATGACGTGGTGGTGTCGGGTCCCACGGACTCCGTTCCGTGCCGCGGGATGCGCCCCTTGACCTCGGTGACGCCCTTCGGCAACCGGATCGTCAGCGGCGCGGGGCTCTGCAACACGACCTCGAAGGGCTCGGCCGACGTCGTGTTCGTCGCGTGGCAGACGCCGTGCGCGTTGTAACCCCACACGTGCGCTGCGTTCGTCGCCTGCGCGATCCCGAAGAACGACCCGCCGCCGTTCCACGGCTCCATCGAGTACGTGCGGTTGCCCTGGGGGTCGATGCGCACGCTCAACGGGCCGCCCGACCCTCCCGTGAGCGCTCCGGACCAGTCGTCGGTCGAGCTGTCCTGCCTGCCGCACTCCTCGTCGCCGCGCCCTTGGAAGAACGTTCCGCTGCCGGATCCCGTCGCCAAGATGCCCGCCGGATCGGGACGGCCCAGATCCTCGAGGGTCGTCGTGAGCGAGTCGCTGCCGCGATCGAGGTACAGCGGATCCCCGTGATGCGCGCCTGTAACGGCCGTTCGCAAGGATCGCCCGATTCGAGACGCACCCGGCGCCGTGAAGGGGGACCGCAGATGCACACGGTCACTGCAGCTCGCAGGAATCACCGAGCCACTTGGGCCGCGCCGGCCCTAGTGGTGGCCATGGCGGTCACATTCGTTTCGATGGGCACGCTCGCCGCCCCGGCGGCCGCCGCGGGCCGCGCTCCTGGTCCGGCCGCGGCGGCGATCGGCGCGTCAGGCCGGGCGCGCTCGACCAGCGGAGCGGCGCTCGTCGGAAACGCACGCCGGGTCGGTGTCGCGCCCGCGGCACCCGCGCACTCCGTCGCCCTCGGGACGCTCGCCTCCTCCACCGCGATGCACCTCATCGTCGCGCTCCAGCCGAGCGACCCTCACGGCCTCGAGCAGTACGCGACCGCGGTCGCGACGCCGGGCAGCGGCGCGTACCGCCGTTATCTCTCCCCGCACCAGTTCGCGCAGCACTTCGGCGCGACCCCCGCCGCGCTCGCGGCGACGAGCGCCGCGCTGCGCGCCGAAGGCCTGCGGGTCGGCACGGCGTCGGCCAACCGCTTGAGCCTGCCGGTCACCGGCTCCGCCGCGCGCGTCGGCGCGGCCTTCGGCACGGGGTTCCGCCGGTACCGACTCGCCGACGGACGGACCGCGTTCGCCAACACCGCCGCGCCCCTGCTGCGGCCGGCGATCTCCGCGCTCGTGCAAACCGTGATCGGGCTCGACACCGTGCACCAGCCGCAGCGGATCGGAGCGGGCGACGCGGCGGCACCTCCCGCGCGCGCGGCAGCCACGACTGCGAAGTCTGCGGCATCGCAGGTGGTCACCGGCGGTCCGCAGCCCTGCGCGGCCGCGTCGTTCGCGGGCTCGGCCCTCGGGGCCTTCACCGCGGATCGCCTCGCGTCCATGTATCGCTTCTCGCCCCTGTACGGGACCGGCGCGTTCGGCCACGGCGTGCACGTCGCGCTGATGGAGCTCGAAGGGAGCGACCACGGCGACGTCGCCGCGTACCAGGCGTGTTACGGCACGAACGCGACCGTGAACTACGTCCCCGTCGACGGTGGAAACGCCACGCCCCGGACCCCCGAGACGAATCTCGACATCGAGACCGTCATCGGTCTCGCTCCCCAGGCGACGGTCGACGTCTACCAAGCCCCGCCGGCGGGGAACGCCTTCTACGACGTGCTGAACGCGATCGTGACCGCCGACACCGCGCCGGTCGTGTCCATCTCGTGGGGCAGCTGCGAGCTCGTGACGGCACGCAGCGATCTCGAACCGTTCACCACGCTCTTCGCGCAGGCCGCGGTGCAGGGCCAGACGGTCTTCGCCGCGTCGGGTGACGACGGCAATGTCTGCGCCGAAACGTTGGGTGGGGACCTCAGCGTCAACTTCCCCGCCGACGACCCGTACGTCACCGGCGTCGGGGGCACGCGGGTCGTCGCCGAGGGATCGCCGCCCTCGGAAGTCGTGTGGAACGGCTGTACGGGCATCGGGTGTACGGCGGGCGGCAGCGGCGGAGGCATCTCGACCGCATGGCCGATGCCGTCGTACCAGGCGGACGCACCGGCGGGACTCCACGTGATCAACGCGAACTCCTCGGGCGCGCCGTGCGCCGCGGGATCCGGCTTCTGTCGTGAGGTACCCGATGTCGCGGCCGACGCCGCTCCCAGCACGGCCTACGTCGTCTACGAGGGAGGATGGACCGCCGTCGGCGGCACGAGCGCGTCGGCTCCGCTGTGGGCGGCGATGACCGCGCTGATCGACTCGACGCCGGCGTGTGCCGGTACGAGCGTCGGCTTCGCCAACCCCGCGCTCTACCGCGCCGCGGCCCGGTCGTACGCGACGTACTTCAACGACGTCACGGTCGGGAACAACGACGAGAGCAACGGCAACCACCCCGGGCTCTTTCCGGCGGGCCCGGGTTACGACATGGCGACCGGGCTCGGGACACCGAACGCGGCGGCACTCGCCGGTGTGCTGTGTCAGGGTCCGACTGCCTACGTCACGAACTCCGCCGCGAACACGGTGACGCCGATCGTCGGGAACGTGGCCGGCGCGCCGATCACCGTGGGGACGGCCCCGTTCGGCATCGCGATCACGCCCGACGGCACGACCGCGTATGTCGGGAACACCGGATCGAACACGGTCACGCCGATCTCGACGATCACGAATACTCCCGGTACGCCGATCCCCGTCGGCTCGCTGCCCGAAGGGCTCGCGATCACACCCGACGGCAAGACCCTCTACGTCGCGAACGGCTTCTCCGACACGGTCACCCCGATCTCGACGGCGACCAACACCGCGGGAACGCCGATCCCCGTCGGCGTCCAACCGAACGGTCTCGCGATCACACCCAACGGGAAGTTCCTCTACGTCGCGAACTCGCAGTCGAACACGGTCACGCGGATCACGGTCGCGACGAACACGCCGAGCAAGACGATCGTCGTCGGCACCACGCCGCGCCAGCTCGCGGTGACGCCCGACGGCAAGACCGTCTATGTCGCGAACTCCGATTCGAACACGGTGACGCCGATCGCGACCGCGTCCAACCGCGCGGGCGCGGCGATCGCCGTCGGCGCGGAGCCGTTCGGTGTCGCGGTCACCCCTGACGGCTCGACGGTCTATGTGAGCAACTCCGGATCGAACACCGTCACACCGATCGCGACGGCGACCAAGAGCGCGGGCGCGGCGATCGCAGTCGGCGCCTCGCCCTTCGACCTCACCGTCACCCCCGACGGATCCGCAGTGGAGGTGACCAGGTACGGCGACGACTCGATCGTGTCGATCGCGACCGCGACCAACACGGCGGGAGCCGCGGTGCCGGTCGGCCACCAACCGCAGGGAATCGCGATCGCGCCGGATCAAGGCCCCGTCGCCCGGTTCACGCACGGGGTCGGCCTCGCGATGTCGTTCAGCGCCCTGACCTCGGGCGCGCCGGGGACGCCGATCGCGACCTACACCTGGGACTTCGGCGACGGCACCGCCCCCGTCAGCACCGGCGCGGCGGACGTCAGCCACACCTTCGCCCGGCAGGGTTCGTACCGCGTGCGACTCACCGCGACCGACACGACGGGCACGGCGACGACGCGCGTGTTCACGGGGCGCACGGTCAGTCGGAACGGCGCCAAGTCGGCGACGGCGACCACGCTGGTCGTCGCGCAACCCGTCGATGCGTACATCTTGGACACGAACAACGACTGGCTGGCGCCCCTCGACGGGAGCGCGCCCACGGCGGTCGGGACCTACGCGTTCAGTTTCGCGATCACACCCGACGGTCGGACTGCGTACGTTGCCAGCTACGCCGAGAACACGGTGACGCCCGTCACGATCTCGACGCACACCGCGGGCACGCCGATCGCCGTCGCCGGCGGCCCGGACGCGGTGGCGATCTCCCCCGACGGCAGCACCGTGTACGTCGCAGGTGAGGACGGCAACATCGTCACCCCCGTCGACACCGCGACGGGCACGCCCCGCGCGGCCATTCCTGTCGGCGCGCAGCCGGGCGGCATCGTCGTCACGCCCGACGGCAAGACCGTCTACGTCGCGAACTCCGCGGACAACACGGTCACGCCGATCACGGCTGCGACCGGCGTGACCGGTCCGGCGATCCCGGTCGGGGCGAAACCGAGCGCCGTCACGGTCACACCGAACGGCAAGACGGTCTACGTCTCGAACTACCTCGGCAACTCGGTCACGCCGATCACGGTCGCGACCGACACCGCGGGGCCGGCGATCCCGGTCGGGGCGCGCCCGATCGGTGTCGCGGTCAACCCGAACGGCAGGACCGTCTACATCGCGAACTCCGCGGACAACACGGTCACGCCGATCACGGTCGCGACCAATGCAGCCGGCCCGGCGATCCGCGTCGGCCTGAGCCCGTACAGCATCGCGTTCTCGCCGGACGGCGCCCTCGCGTACGTCGCGGGGCTCGGCACGCTGCATGGCGACGGCAGCGACGGGGTCACCCCGATCCAGACCGCCACCAATGCGGTCGGTGCACGAATCCCGACGACCGTGGGAACCTACGAACCGCGGCCGATCGACATCGCGACCCTGCCCGACCAGGCACCCTCGGCCGCGTTCAGCGCCGTTCGAGGGCGGGCCGGGCAGCCGACGCAATTCGACGCCTCGGCATCGATCGCGAACGGCGCGCCGATCGTCAGCTACCAGTGGACCTTCGGCGACGGCTCCTCGGCGGCGGCGACCACGCCGACGGTTGCGCATACCTACGCGGTCGCGGGGAACTACAGGGTGAGGCTGACGTTGACCGACGCGTACGGCACGTCGACCAGGGTGGTCTTCACCGGCCGGACGGTGAGCCGCAACGGTTCCAAGCACGCCGCCGTCACCGTGACGGTCCGCATCAAGAGCTGACGGACGGCGCGCGTTCGAGACCGCCGACGAGCACGGTGCTGCGTGCGTGCGTGCGTGGGGCTAGATGGATTCGAACCATCGACCTCATCCTTATCAGGGATGCGCTCTAACCGACTGAGCTATAGCCCCCGGAACCGAGCGGGCATCGTACCAGCGGGGCATTTGCAGGCCCCGGGCGATCAGCGGCCTTCGTCCTCCTCGACGACCGTGATCACGACGCCACCCATCATCTCGGCGAAGAGGTTGTAGAACGCGGCCGCCACGACCGTGATGATCGTGCCGACGCTCACGATGACGAGTCCGAGCAGCGTGAAGCCGCGCAGGATTCGCCACGACAGGAACGTGAAGTCGTTCGAGCCGAGCAGGTCGCGCATGAAGTTCTGTACGGAGTCGATCACGCCCGCGACGCTCGCGATCTCCCACAACGCGATCGCGGCGACGAGCACGACGACCAACGCGCCGAGATAGAAGCAGATCGCCAGCTTCAGCACCGACCACAGATCGATCTTCGTGACCGTCTGCCGATAGCTGCGGCGGTTCGCGCGACCGACCGGGGCGACCACGAGGTTGCGCTTGCGCTGCTTCAGACGCTCGCGCCGGCTCAGCATCGGCGTCGTCGACGCGGCCGCGCCGGTGTCGCCGTCCGCGTGCGCGTCGGTGTGCGCGTCTGCGTCCGCGTCGAACGCGACGCGCTTGGCCACGTCAGTCACCTTCGTCCTCGGGCTCGACCGGCGGCGCGCCATCCGCGACATCCGCGTCGTCCGCGTCGTCCGCGAAATCCGTCGCGTCGCTGTCCGCGTCCGCGGTTGCAGCCTCGTCGCCCACCGTCTCGAGCACGCGCGCGACCGCGACGACGCTCTCGCCCTCGTCGAGGCGCGCGACGCGCACACCGGTGGCGGCGCGTCCCTGCTGCGAGATCTCGTTCACGCTCATTCGGACGATGTTTCCCCCCGACGAGAACACCAGCATCTCATCGTCCGCCGAGACCGTGAATGCAGCGACGACCTCACCCCGCTCCGCGGGCAGCTTCATGCCGCGAACGCCCTGGCCACCCCGGCCCTGGCGATGGAACTCGTCGAGCGGAGTGCGCTTGCCGTGACCACTCGACGACACGAAGAGCATCACCGCGCCCTCGCGGGCGACATCGCAGCTCACGACACCATCATCGCCGTTCTTGAGTCGCATCCCGCGGACACCGGCTGCGGCCCGCCCCATCGGGCGAACGTCCTCCTCGGAGAACCGGATGCTCATACCGTCGCGCGACGCCATGACGATGTCGTCGCGCCCACTCGTCTGCACGACGCGCACGAGCTCGTCGCCCGCATGCAGGTTCAGCGCGATGAGCCCCGACCGCAGCGACGAGTCGTACTCGCCCATGCGCGTCTTCTTCACGGTGCCCCGACGCGTCGCGAAGAACAGGTACGCACCGTCTTCGTAGGTGCGCGTGTCGATGATCGCCTCGATGTGCTCGTCGGGCTGCAGCGAGATCAGGTTGACGAGCGCGATCCCGCGCGCGGTTCGATCCTTCATCGGAATCTCGTGCGCGCGCAGTCGGTAGACGCGACCGCGGTTCGAGAAGAACAACAGGTACGCGTGCGCGGTCGTCGTGAGCAGATGCTCGACGTAGTCCTCGTCGCGCAGCTTCGCGCCGGCGACGCCGCGTCCGCCGCGCGCCTGCGTGCGGAACGCGTCGGCCGCGACCGTCTTCACGTAGCCGTTGTGCGACAGCACGACGACGAGCTCCTCATCGTCGATGAGGTCGAGCGTGTCGATCGCGCCGGGGTCGAACGTGATCTTCGTGCGCCGATCGTCGCCGTACACCTCGCGGACGTCGAGCAGCTCGTCGCGGATCACGCCGCGCAGCTTGGCCTCGTCGGCGAGGATCGACTCGAGCTCCGCGATCTTCGTCTGGAGCTCGTTGTACTCGTCGCGCAGGTTCTGACCTTCGAGCTGCGCGAGCCGGCGCAGCGCCATGTCGAGGATGTGCGCGGCCTGGATCTCCGAGAACGAGAAGGGCTCGGCCTGCAGCGCGTCGCGTGCGGCCGCCGCGTCGGCGCTCGCGCGGATCAACGCGATGATCGCGTCGATCATGTCGAGCGCGCGCAGGAGTCCCTCGACGATGTGTGCGCGTTTGCGCGCGTTGTCGAGCCGATACTGCGACCGCCTCGTGATGACCTCGACCTGGTGCGCGATGTAGTGGCCCAGTGCGTCGCGCAGATTGAGCAATCGGGGCACACCGTCGACGAGCGCGAGCAGGTTGACGGGGAAGCTCGTCTGCATCGGGGTGTGCTTGTAGAGCAGATTCAGCACCACCTGCGCGTTCGCGTCGCGCTTGAGGTCGACCACGAGCCGCACGGTGTCGCCCGCGGACTCGTTGCGCACGTCGCGGATCCCGTCGACGCGGCGGTCGTCGACGATCTCGGCGATCTTCTGGCCGATCACCTCGGCCGAGGTCTGGTACGGGATCTGCGACACGACGATGCTGACCCCGCCGTTGCGCCCTTCCTCGATCTCGGCGACCGCGCGCATGCGCACCGAGCCGCGCCCGGTCTCGTAGACCTCGTCGAGTCCCGCGCGTCCGAGGATCAGCGCGCCGGTCGGGAAGTCGGGCGCCTGCACGAACTGCTGCAGGTCCTTCACCGTCGCTTCGGGATTCGCGAGCAGGTGGACGGTCGCGTCGATGACCTCACGCAGGTTGTGCGGCGGAATGTTCGTCGCCATCCCGACCGCGATGCCGCCGCCGCCGTTGACCAACAGGTTCGGGAACCGCGCGGGCAGCACGAGCGGCTCGTTCGTGCTGCCGTCGTACGTCGGCTGCATGTCGACGGTGTCTTCGTCGATGCCGTCGAGCAATCGCATCGCGAGCGGCGCGAGGCGCGACTCCGTGTAGCGCGACGCGGCCGGCCGGTCGTTCGGGTCCGGAGATCCGAAGTTGCCGTGGCCGTCGATGAGCGGATACCTCAAGGAGAAGTCCTGCGCCATGCGCGCGAGCGCGTCGTAGATCGCGCTGTCGCCGTGCGGGTGGTACGAGGCCATCACCTGACCGACTGCGTTCGCGCACTTCTTGTGCGGCCGCTCCGGCCGCATCCCCTGCTCGTACATCCCGTAGAGGATGCGGCGGTGCACCGGCTTCAAGCCGTCGCGCGCGTCGGGCAACGCGCGCGCGGTGATGACCGACATCGCATAGTCCAGGAAGGAGCGTTCCATCTCCTCCTGGATCTCGATGGGCTCGGTGCCACCACCGAGTGTCTGCTGGCCGTCGTCGGACATGACTGAAAGGCTTTCGACGATCCTCAGATATCGAGGAAGCGGACATCCTTGGCGTTCGCCTGGATGAAGGTGCGGCGCGACTCCACGTCGTCACCCATGAGGCGCGAGAACGTGTCGTCGGCGATGGCGGCGTCCTCGACCGACACCTGGAGCAGCGAGCGCGACTCCGGCGCCATCGTGGTGACGCCGAGCTCCTGCCAGTCCATCTCGCCGAGACCCTTGAACCGGCTCACCTCGATCTTGCGACCCTCGTGCGACCCCTCGAACGCCGCGAGCGCGGCCTCGTCCTTGAGGTACGTGCGCTCCTTGCCGATGTCGGCGCGGAACAGCGGCGGCTGCGCGATGTACACGAAGCCCTGCTTCACGAGCCCGGGCAGCTGCCGGTAGAAGAACGTCAGTAGCAGCGTGCGGATGTGACTGCCGTCGACGTCGGCGTCGGTCATCACGATGATCTTGTGGTAGCGCACCTTCTCGGAGTCGAAGTCCTCGGCGATGCCCGCGCCGACCGCGGTGACGAGCGCCTGGATCTCCTCGTTCTTCAGCATGCGGTCGATGCGCGCGCGCTCGACGTTCAGGATCTTCCCGCGGATCGGCAGGATCGCCTGGAAGTGCGGGTTGCGTGCGCGCTTCGCGCTGCCGCCCGCGCTGTCGCCCTCGACGATGAAGAGCTCGGCTTCCTCGGGGTTACGCGACGAGCAGTCGGCGAGCTTGCCCGGCATCGACGCGGACTCGAGCAGTGACTTCCGGCGCGTGAGGTCGCGGGCCTGACGAGCCGCGACACGCGCCCGTGCCGCCTGCACGATCTTCGTGAGGATGGCCTTGGTGTCGGTCGGGTGCTCCTCGAGCCAGTCCCCGAGCTTCTCGTTCGTGACCTTCTCGACGAGCGACCGCATGTCGGTGTTGCCGAGCTTCGTCTTCGTCTGCCCTTCGAACTGCGGGTTGCGCAGCTTCACGCTGATGATCGCGGTGAGCCCCTCCCGGATGTCCTCTCCGAGGAGGTTCTCGTCCTTCTCCTTCAGGAGGCTCTTGGCCCGCGCGTACTTGTTCACCGCGTTCGTGAGGGCCTTCTTGAAGCCCTCCTCGTGCATCCCGCCCTCGGTCGTGGCGATGTTGTTCGCGAACGAGTGGAGGCCTTCGTTGTAGCCCGTGTTCCACTGCATCGCGAGGTCGACCTCGCTCGTGTCGCTCGAGTCCGCGAAGGCGATCACGTGCTCCGAGAGCGGCTCCTTGGACGCGTTCAGGTGGCGCACGAAGTCGCTGATGCCACCGTCGTACTTGAACGTCTGCTCGATCTGCGGGTCCGGGCGTTCGTCACGGAACACGATCTCGAGACCACGGTTCAGGAACGCCATCTCGCGTAGTCGCTCCATCAGCGTCTGCGCGCGCAGCTCGGTGTCCTCGAACACCGAGCCGTCGGGCCAGAACGTCACCGTCGTTCCCGAAGCGTCTTCCGGCGCGTCACTGACGCGCTCGAGCGGACCCTGCGCCTGACCACCGTCCTTGAACGACATCTCGTACCGGCCGCCATTGCGTGTGATCTGCAGGTCGAGGCGCGTCGACAGTGCGTTCACGACCGACACACCGACACCGTGCAGACCACCGGAGATCTTGTAGCCCTCGCCACCGAACTTGCCGCCCGCGTGCAGCGTCGTGAGCACGACCTCGGCTGCGGACTTGTCGGGATAGTCGGGGTGCAGATCGACCGGGATGCCGCGGCCGTTGTCGTCCACGCGGCAGCCGCCGTCGCTGAGGAGCGTCACGACGATGCGCGTGCAGAAGCCCGCCATCGCCTCGTCGACCGCGTTGTCGACCACCTCGTAGACGAGATGGTGGAGGCCCGACGGACCGGTCGAGCCGATGTACATACCGGGGCGCTCACGGACGGGTTCGAGACCCCGGAGCACCGTGATGTCTTTGGCGTCGTACGCCACGAGAAGCACCCTCTTCACTGCGTGGACGAACGGGTGGACAGGGGGAAGTTCGAGACCCGCTGCTGGACGCTGAAAGTCCAGGTCAGACCCGTCGTGGGCGGTCCCTCCATGGTACCAGATCAGGGGGTGGTTCCGGGCCCTTCGCGGCGGTCGCGCGCCCGGTCTCGTCAGCCTCGCGCGACCGTGATCCGCACCGCGCGAACGACGCCCGCGCCGAGCCGATCCGCGAGCGTCGCGACGATGTCGGACTCGAGGTAACGAAGCGGTGTGGCCCACGCGGGATCTTCGACGGTGAGGGTCAACACACCGTCTCGCAACGTGCCCAGCCGCACGTGTGGGGCGAGCTCGCGACCGACGAGCTCGGGCCACGCCGCGGTGACGACCGCCATTGCCTCGGGGCCTGCGACGCGCAGTTCCGACGTCAGCTCGACGAGCGCGTCGTGCAATGAAACCGGCGTCGATTCGTCGCGCGTCACGAGGTCATGATGCGCGCACCGTGCCGTCGACGATGCGCAATCGTTGCTCGGGATCGACACCGGGTGGCACCGCACTCGCCGTCGTCAACAACGTCTGACCCGGCGGGAGCTCGCGCACGAGCGCGTCCGCGCGCGCCGCGTCGAGCTCGCTGAACACGTCGTCGAGCAACAGCACCGGCGACACATCCGTCAGGTCCGCGGTGACGTGATGACCGGCGAGTCGCAGCGCGAGCGCGAGTGATCGTTGCTCACCCTGCGACGCGTGCGTTCGCGCGTCGAGATCGTCGAGTCGGAGTCGCAGCTCGTCTCGGTGCGGACCGACGAGCGTCACGCCGCGGTCGATCTCCTGCTTCCGTTTCCGCTCGAGCGCGTCGCGCAGCACGCCTGCGACCGCATCGAGCAACGTGGTGGCGATCGGCTCCTCGGACCATTCCGCGACGTAGGTCGCCTCGACCGCGCTCTCCCGGCCCGCGAGGTGCGCGTAGCTGGTGGTCAGCACCGGGAGGAGGCGTTCGACGAGCTGGACCCGGCCCCGCACCAGCTCGGTACCCGCCTGCACGAGCTGCTCGTCGAAGACCGTAAGCGTCGTGCGATCGTCTTCGTCGCGGATTCCGGAGCGCAGGAGCGCATTGCGATGCCGCAGCACCCGCTCATAGTCGCCGCGCGCCGCGTCGTAGCGCGCCGCGAGCCCGCCGAGGAGATCGTCGAGCAGATCGCGACGCCCCGACGGACCGCCCTTCACGAGCTCGAGATCGTCGGGCGCGAAGACGGTCACGCGCACGAGACCCGCGAGATCGCGCGTGCGCGTCAGCCGGTTGCGATTCAGCAGCACACGATTCGCTCCCGACGCGCGGATCGCGACCTCGAGCAACTGCCGGCGCTCTCCTTCCTGCACCTCCGCGCGCAGGATTGCTTCGTCGCAACCGCTGCGCACGAGCGCGCTGTCGGGCACGCCACGGAACGATTTCGCGCGTGCGGCCCACGCGACCGCTTCCAACAGGCTTGTCTTGCCCACCGCGTTCGCACCGAAGAGCACGGTGAGACCCGGAGCGAACTCGACGTCGAGCTCGTGAAAGCACCGGAAATCATTGAGCCAAACGCGCGCGACGCGCGCCGTGCCGGCGTTCACGTTCGCATCCGCGTGCGCGTCACCGTCTGTGGGACGGAACGGTTGCTGCGCCTGCTGCGGCGGCGGCTGGCCGAGACCTATGACGTTCGCACCGGCATGAGGAGATACATGAAGTCGCCGCCATCGGCCGATCGCAAGGTCGCAGGCTTGAGCGGGTCGACTGTGTCGAGCGCGACCTCCGCGCCGTCGACCGCGTCGATGCCTTCGAGCAGGAACTGCGGGTTGAACGCGACCGCGAGCTCGGTGCCCTCGAACTTCGCGTCGACCGCGCCGCTCGACGATCCGACGTCCTGCGCCACCATCGAGAGCTCGAGGCCGCTGGAGCTCATCGTCAACCGCACGGCCGCGTTGTCGCGGCCCTGCCCGACGATCATCACGCGCTCGACGGCGTCGCGGAACGCGTCCTTCGCGACCGTCAACCGGTTCGGGTAGCCGCTCGGGATCAGCTGCTCGTAGTTCGGGAACTCGCCTTCGATGAGCCGGGCCGTCACCTCGGCACGCGACGTGCGGAACACGACCTCGCGCTCACCCAGGACGATCTCGATCTCGCCGTCACCGGCGAGCCGCTGCACCTCCGCGAGCCCCTTCGCCGCGACGAGCACCTTCTGGCCCTCGGCCAGCATGCTCACGCCCTTCAGGTCGCGCATCGCGAGCCGGTAGGAATCGGTCGCCACGAGCCGGAGTCCGCCCGGCTGCGCCGCGACGAGGACGCCGGTCAGGATCGGCCGCAGGTCGTCCTTCGACGCCGCACGCACCACCTGCCGGAGCGCGCTCGCGAACGCCGCCGCTTCGATGCGCACGCCCTGGTCGTGACTCGTGCCGAGCCGCGGGTACTCGTCCGCGGCCTTGAGTCGCAGGGTCGTCGTGAACCCTCCGCCGGAGATGTGCGCCTCGTCGTCCACGGAGACCGTCACCGTTCCCGGCTCGAGCTTGCGCACGATCTCGCCGAGCAGCTTCGGGATCACGGCGACGCCGGGCTCGTCGACCTGCGCCGGCACCCGCACCCGATTCGTGATCTCGAGGTCGGAGCCGACGAGCTCGATGCCGTCCGCATCCGCGGTGACATGCAGGTCCGTGAGCACGGGCAGCGCGCCCGAACGACTGGCGACGGCCCGCTGCACCGTGGCGACCGCCTCGGCGAGGGTGTCCCGCTCGCACTGGAACTTCACCTCAGATCTCCTGTCATTCGCGCGGAAAGATCTCTTTGTCTCTGTAGGGGCTGTGGATTGTGCACGAAAACGCGTCCCTGCAGGTCGGAAGGTCCATCGACATGTGGACGAGCCGCTCCGTTGTCCACAGGTTTCCACAGCTCGGGTCGCGGAGCGCGGAGCGCGTCCACAGTGGACGGGAGATATCCCCAGCTATCCACAGGGTTGTCCACCGGTCGGCTCATGCCGGCGATCCGTGCTTGATGCGATTGATGAGCTCGTTGACCTGATCGAAGACCAAGAGCTTCTCGGGGAGCTGACCGCGGATCTTCTCGTACGCGTGCATGACCGTCGTGTGGTCGCGTCCGCCGAAGACCTTCGCGATCTGCGGATAGCTGTAATCGGTGAGCTCGCGGAACACGTACATGCAGATCTGACGTGCGTTCACGAGCGGTCGGCGCCGACTCTTGCCGATGAGCTCCTCGATCGGGAACCGGAACATCTCCGCGGTCTCCGAGAGGATCAGGTCCGGCGTGATTTGGCGGCGCCGCTCCGCCGGGAGGATGTCCGAGAGCACCGCGCGCGCGACCTCCTCGGTCAACTTGGCGCGGTGCAGCGTCGAGTACGCGGCGACGCGCGTGATCGCGCCTTCGAGCTCTCGGACGTTGTCGACGACGTTCTTCGCGATGTACTCGAACACTTCCGGCGGGATGCCGGTGAGGCCCTCGGATTGCGCCTTCTTGCGCAGGATTGCGAGGCGCGTCTCGAGCTCCGGGGGCTGGATGTCGACGATGAGCCCCCACTCGAAGCGGCTGCGGAGCCGGTCTTCGATGGTCGCGATCGACTTCGGCGGCCGGTCGGACGAGATGACGATCTGGCTGCCGCGCGCGTGCAGGTCGTTGAAGGTGTGGAAGAACTCTTCCTGCAGCTGTTCCGTGCGCTCGAGGAACTGGATGTCGTCGACGAGCAGCACGTCGACCTCGCGGTAGCGGCGCTTGAACGACGGCATCGACTTCAGCCGCATCGCGTCGACGAACTCGTTCATCATCGTCTCGGTCGACACGTAGCGAACGTGCTTCGTCGTGAAGAGGTAGAGCACGTGCTGCCCGATGGCCTGCAGCAGGTGCGTCTTGCCGAGGCCCGCCGGTCCGTAGATGAACAGCGGGTTGTAGGTACGGGCGGGCGACTCCGCGACCGACAGCGACGCGGCCTGGGCGAAGCGGTTCGACGATCCGACGATGAAGTTCTCGAACGTGCATTTCGGGTTCAGCGAGCCCTTCGTCCGCGGCTCGGCCTCGTCGACGGCCGCGAGCAGGGGCGCCGGCGCCTCGTGCTGCGGCGCGGGGGTCACCACGGGCGGCAGGTCCATGAGCTCGAGCTCGCGCGGGTCGGTCTCGACGACGAAGTCGCACCGCATCGGCGTCCCACTGAGCGTCTGCGCGGCGTCGTTCAGGATGCCGACGTAGCTCCGACGGATGCGTTCGACTGCGAGCGCGCTCGGCACCGCGAGGACGAGGACGTCGTCATCGGCTCGCAGTGCGAGTGCCCGAACCCCCCGGAACCAGGTGTTCCAGGTCGACTCCGCGAGCTGGCTCTGGACCGCGAGCGAGACCTTGCTCCATAGGTCTTCCGCACCGGCACGGTTCGCGTAGTCCTCGTCGTCCCGGTTGTCCACAGCAACATCCACAGGTGTGGAGAAAGCCTCTCGCCCGGACCGGCGGCGGCGCGAGTGGCCTCTCCAAGGTCCGAACGTGAACGGTTCCGGGGAAGTGTGCGCCGTCCGGGGCCGGACCGTTGGGCGCAGTTTCGGACCGTACCATCGGCCCTCGGGAGCGACAAGGCGACGCCTCGTCCAGCGCCCGCCGATTGCCGCGCCGCGCTCGACGGCCGTAGACTGTGGGGTCTGCGCAGCCGCGTCCGACGACGGACGCCAGGGCTTGCGCGCCTATCCGGGCCGAGGAGGCCATTGCGTGAAGCGCACGTTCCAACCCAACAACCGGCGCCGCAACAAGAAGCACGGCTTTCGCCATCGCATGTCGACCCGCGCGGGTCGCGCCCTCCTGAAGAACCGGAGAACGAAGGGCCGCACCCGCCTTTCGGCGTGATCTGGAGGGTCCGAGCCCCCCGTGAATTCCGTGCCTTCGATTCCGCCCGCCGTCACCGGCGGGGTCCGCTCGTGCTGACCTGCTGTCGCGCCGCGGACCCGGGCCCGCCGCGCGTGGCGTATGCGATCGGTCGCCGCGCCGGCGGCGCGGTCGACCGCAACCGCGTCCGTCGCCGGCTGCGCCACGTCATCGCGGCGCACGAAGCCCAACTCCGTCCCGATTGGCAATATCTGGTGGGGGTTCGTCCCGAAGTACGACGGAGCACGCCCGATGAGCTCACGGCCGCGTGGCTGAACCTGATCGCCCGTGCCCACGAGGACGCCTCATGACGCCCGACGCGCCCCGAACGAGCCGATCCGCACGGGCGGCCGACACCGCCCTCAACCTCTACCAGCGCGCGACGGTTCACCGTCTGCCGCGTTGTCGCTACTTCCCCACCTGCTCCCAATACGCGCGTGAGGCCATTGCCGCACACGGCGCGGCGGCAGGCTCGCTCCTCGCTCTGCGCCGTCTCGGTCGGTGCCACCCGCTCGGCGGGCACGGCTTCGATCCGGTTCCGGAGGCGCGTCCCTCGCGCCGCGGCGCCCCGTCGCTCCGGAAGGCCGGCCCGTGCTGAACCCGATCTACAAGGCCCTCGGCTACCTGCTCGCCGTCGCCTACTCGGTGGTGCCGCCGCACAATCTCGGCGTCGCGGTCATCGTCGTCACCTGCGTGGTGATGCTGATCCTGTTCCCGCTCACCGCGAAGCAGGCTCGCTCGATGATCGCCATGCAGAAGGTGCAGCCGGAGATCAAGCGCCTGCAGCAGAAGTACAAGAACGACAAGCAGAAGCAGAACGAGGAGATCCTCAAGTTCTACCAGGAGAACAAGATCAACCCGCTCGCCGGGTGCCTGCCCCTGGTGATGCAGATTCCGATCTTCATCTCGCTCTTCCATGTCCTCGAGAAGGTCCACAGCAACGTCCCGAAGACGGGGCAGTTCAACAAGCTCTACGTCGACATCTGCGGCAAGGCGGCGGTCGCCAGCGGGAAGTGTCAGGTCCATCCCAAGGGCCTCAGATTCCTCGGCATGGACATGTCGAAGTCGCTGTGGAGCGTGCGGGCGGAGTCCATCGCCACCGTCATCCCGTACGTCATCAGCATCCTTCTGATCATCGCGAGCGGCTGGTACCAGGCCCGCCAGACCATGGCGCGCCAGCAGAACCAGCCGCAGGCCGCGAGCGCGATCAACTCGCAGATGCAGTTCATGACCAAGGTCTTCCCGGTCGTGTTCGGCGTGCTGTCGCTCCGATTCGCGTCCGGGCTCATCGTCTACTGGGTGACGAGCAACGTCTGGCGGATCGGGCAGCAACACCTCGTCCTCAACAAGATCTACGACGACGCGCACGCGGCGCCGGCCCCGAAGGCGTCCGTCGCGGACGATGACGACGACGACGGCGGGGAAGACGACGGGTCCGTCGTCGACACCGCGAGTCGGCCCACGGGAGGCTCGAAGCCGAGCGTGCGCCGGCCCGGTGCGCCCAAAGGCGCGGGTGGAAAGGGCGCGGCGACGAACGCGGGCGGGAGATCACCGGCCAAGAGCGGCGGGAACGGTAGTGCCGGCAAGGCCGGCGGCAATGGCACGGGTAAGGGAGCCGGGAACGGCGGGCCGACTTCAATGTCGGCCGGCGCCCGGCGCAAGAAGCGCAAGCGCTGACCGACCGCCATGGAGTGGATCGAAGTCACCGGCCGTACGGTCGACGAGGCGAAGGAACGGGCGCTCGACGAGCTCGGCGTCCATGAGTCCGAGCTCGAGTTCGAAGTGCTCGACGAAGCCCGCTCCGGGTTCCTCGGGCGGATCGGTCGCAGCGACGCCCGCATCCGCGCCCGCATCAAGCCGCTCTCGCGGGAGAAGCCGGCCGACCGCCGGCGTCGGCGCCGCTCCGAAGGCGGACGGGGCGATGGCGAAGGTTCGAGCGGCAGTCGAGGCCGGAAGCGGCCTGCTCGCGAGGGCGGCGGTGGCGGCGCGGCGAAGTCGAAGCCCAAGCCGAGGTCGAAACCGAAGCCCGAACCGACGCCAGCAGCCGAGGTAGCCACCGGGGCCGCGGAGTCTTCCGCGCCGGCCGGCGCGGCACCGGGTCCCAAGCGCCGGAACCGGTCGCGATCACGCAACCGCCCGAATCGCGCCGAAGTCACAGAGTCAGATGAAGAGGAGCAGCCCGACATGGACAGCGAAGTCAATCTCGACGAGCAGGAAGCTGTCGCAGTCGAATTCGTCGAGGGCCTGCTCGACGCGCTCGGGGTCGGGGGTTCGGTGCGGACGACTCGCACCGAGGACGACGGCGTGGAGCTCGACATCGAGGGGGATGGTCTCGGCCTTCTCGTCGGGCCCAAGGGCGCGACGCTCGCGGCGCTCGAAGAGCTGACCCGCGCCGCGGTGCAGCACGCGGGAGATGGCGCGCGGGCGCGGCTGCACGTCGACGTCGGCGGATACCGCCAGCGACGCCGCGAGGCGCTCGCCGAGTTCACGCGCCAGGTGGCGTCCGAGGTGCAGTCGGGCGGCGACGCTCGCGCGCTCGAGCCGATGTCGGCCGCCGACCGGAAGGTCGTGCACGACACCGTGGCCGAACTCGACGGGCTGTCGACCGTGTCGGAGGGCGAGGACGCCCGCCGTCACGTCGTGATCCGCCCGGCCTGATTCCGAGCCGGCTCGTCGGGTGACGGATTCCGTCGGCGGCGCCGTCCCGTTCGATCAAGCCGATCTCGACCCGACGCATCGCCTCGCGGATCGCGTCGATGCGGCCGTCCCGTTCGATCAAGCGGAGCTCGATCGGGCGCTCGAAGAGGCTCGGCGGCTCGGGTTCTTCGGCCCTCGTCCCGTGGCAGAGCAACTGACTCATGCACGGGCACTCCTCCAACTGATCGAGGAAGCCGAGATCGTTGCGTCGCCGTTCCTCGATCTCGGCTCGGGCGGCGGGCTTCCGGGGCTCGCCCTCGCGGCCGTGTGGACGGACGCGGGCGGCGGGCTGCTCGATGCCTCGGCGCGGCGCTGCGCGTTCCTTCGGGAGACGGTTCGGAGTCTCGGTTGGGCGGATCGGATCGTTGTCTTCGAGGGGCGGGGCGAGACGCTCGCCCGTCGGCCCGAGCTCCGGGCGTCGTCGCCGCTCGTGGTGGCCCGGTCGTTCGCAAGTCCGGCGGTCACTGCGGAGATCGGCGGGGCGCTCGTTTCGCCGCACGGAGTGCTCGTGGTGAGCGAGCCCGAAACCGACGCGGATCGGTGGCCGTCGGAAGGTCTCGCTCGACTCGGCCTCGCCGTCGGCGACCGACGTCGGACCGAAGGCGCCGGCATCGTCGTCCTGCGACGGATCGAGCCGCTCGACGACGCCTGGCCTCGGGGCAACGGCGTCCCCGCCAAGCGCCCGCTCTGGTAGCCGGTTCACTGAGGTTGACGTTCCACGTGGAACGTCAACCTCCATGATTGCTCGGGCCACCCGGTGAGCGCCGAGCAGGCCCGACGCCACTTCCGACTCGTCCCGGTGGTCCGCGACCGACGTCCGGACCGAAGGCGTCGGCATCGTCGTCCGCGGCGGATCGAAGCGGCTGCCGGTGCCTCGAACGGAGCGACGGCGAATCGAACCCGCCGCCCTGACGTCACTTCCGACGGCGCCGCGGTCAACGTCGACGGGACCGAAGGGCGCCGGCAACGCGATCCTGACGGCGGATCGGACCGGCCGTCGACGCCTCGCCACGGAGAACGGCGGACGAATCGACGCCGTCCCACTTTCGACCGGTACGGTCAGCCCGACGAGCCCGACCGGAAGAAGCGCCGGCGTGATCTTGCGCGGGATCAACCGGTCGCCGATGCCGGGTACGGAGCGACGGCGGATAGAGGCGGGTGCCGACGCCAATTCCCGAGCTGCCCGGTGGTCTCCCTGTGACCCGCCGGACGGCGGGCGCCGGCGTGGCAATCCCGCGGCGGATCGAACCGGGGGCCGCCGCCCGGCATGGAGTGACGACGGCTCGCGCCGGCCGAGGACGGTCGCCGGCCGCCGACGTCACTTCCGACGGCCCCGGGGCCGTCGCCGAGGCGGACCGACGGGCGCCGGCGTCGTGATCCCCGCGCCGGATTGGCCACGGACGCCATTTCCGACAACTTCGCGGTCCCGAACGAGCGGGGCCGGGGAACCTCGGTTGTGAACCTGCGCCGGATCGAGCCGACCCGCCGACGCCATTTCCGACAACTTCGCGGTCCCGAACGAGCGGCGCCGGGGAACCTCGGTTGTGAACCTGCGCCGGATCGAGCCGACCCGCCGATGGCTCACCGCGCGGCGACGGCGGATCACGCCCGCTCGCCGATGCTGGGTCGGGCACAGGCACGGCGTGCCGCCAAACGCTGCCCTGGGGCCGGATTGAGGCGGCGACGTTCCACGTGGAACGTCCACCGAACCGTCTCAGAGCGCTGCGGAGCGCGAAACGGCCACCAGCCTCTACATATACCCAGGCTGTTGACAGGGTTGGGGATAAACGTCGGAAGGCCGACCGTGTGTCTCGGAAGCTGCGACGAATCGGCCGCGGGGCATTCCCTCGCGCGCGGCGCGGTAGTACGATGCGACCCCACGGGACAATGTTCCACGTGGAACACGGGGAAGATCGGGCGCCTACGGGCGACGAGAGCCGGGTCGCATGGACGGATCCTGGGCTCGCCGAACCCCCTCCTCCTCGTCGCGGGTGAACCCAGGAAAGCGATGCGCCGGTGAACGAATCCCATGTCGAGGCGCCCGATTCGGCGCCACCCGTCGAGTCGTCGAGTGCCGTGCCGTCGCCCGACACCATGGCACCGCTGCCGCCGATCGAGATGCCGTCGGTGCTGGCGGTCGCCAACCAGAAGGGCGGCGTCGGGAAGACGACCACCGCCGTCAACCTCGGCGCTGCGCTCGCCGAACTCGGTTTCCGTGTACTCGTGGTGGACCTGGATCCCCAGGGCAACGCGACAACCGGACTGGGCATCAGCCATCGCAACGTCGAGGGCTCGGTCTACGACGTGATCATGAACGACGTCCCGGTCGAGGACTGCGTCGAACCCACGAGTGTGCGGAACCTCTTCGTCATCCCGGCCACGATCGATCTCGCCGGCGCCGAGATCGAGCTCGTCCCGGCGATGTCCCGTGAGCTGAAGCTTCGACGAGCGCTGAGCGCAGTGAGCGACGACTACGACTTCGTGCTCATCGACTGCCCGCCGTCCCTCGGTCTGCTCACTGTGAACGGGTTGGCCGCGGCGGATGCCGTCCTCGTTCCGATCCAGTGCGAGTACTACGCGCTCGAGGGCTTGGGTCAGCTGCTGCGCAACGTCAAGCTGGTCCGGACCAACTTGAACGCCACGCTCGAGATGCGCGGCATCGTGCTCACGATGTTCGATGCCCGCACGAAGCTCGCGGAACAGGTCGAACAGGAGGTCCGCTTGCACTTCGGGTCGCGCGTCTACCGCACGGTCGTTCCTCGGACGGTGCGCATCTCCGAGGCGCCGTCGTTCGGTCAGCCGATCATCGTGTTCGATTCATCCTCGCGGGGCGCGATCGCCTACCGCGAGCTCGCCAAGGAGGTCAGCCGTGGCGCGACCCGGCGGGCTGGGTAGGGGGCTCGGCGCGCTCATCCCGTCCGGCGATTCGGCAGCGATGCCGGCGGCCGGGCTGCTCGAGCTTCCGACCGAGTCCATCCGTCCGAACCCTCATCAGCCGCGCGAGATCTTCGACGAGCAGGCACTCGCGACCCTTGCGGAGTCGATCCGCGAGGTGGGCGTCCTCCAACCGGTCCTGGTCCGGCTGTCCGGCGACGGGTACGAGCTCATCGCGGGCGAACGCCGCTGGCGCGCCGCACGTCGAGTCGGGCTCCAGACGATCCCGGCAGTCGTGCGGGTGGCCGACGACGCGCTCGCGTTGCAGCAGGCGATCGTCGAGAACGTGCAGCGGGAGAACCTCGATCCGCTCGAGGAGGCCGCCGCGTATCAACAGCTCATCGAGGACTTCCAGCTGACCCATGACGACGTTGCGCGCCGGATCGGCAAGAGCCGGGCCGCGGTCTCGAACTGCCTGCGGATCCTGCAGCTCCCGCCGACCGTGCAGCGCTACATCCACGACGGTTCGCTCAAGCGCGGTCATGCGATCGCGCTGCTCGGCACTCCCGATCGTGCGTTCCAGGAGCAGCTTGCCCGCCGCGCGGTCTCGGACGATCTCTCGGTTCGCTCGGTCGAGGACGCGGTTCGGGCACGCGGCGGCGAGCCGGTCGCCGAGCGGGTCGCGCGAGCCGGGCGCAAGCTCCGCCCACCGGGCCTACCCGAGCTCGAGAACCTGCTGTCGGATCATCTCGACACCCGCGTGAGCGTTGTCATGTCGGACGCCGACCGCCGAGGTCGGGTGATCGTCGAGTTCGCGGACCTCGAGGACCTCGAGCGGATCTACCGCAAGATGACCAACGGCTCGACTGCCCCGACGTCGGCGGACTGACGCCCGACCGAGGATCAGCCGTTCTCGATCGGTTCCTCGACACCGCGCCGAACACCACACACGATCGCGCTGACGAGCGCGACCGGCGCGGCCGCTGCGGCGCGCAGCCCGTCTTCGTCGTCCCGTCCCGCAGGCTGGCACTCCACGGCGGTCATCGGCGTCTCGCGCAGGATGCCGTACGCGCGGCCGCAGGCCTCGACCGGTCCGTGGACCCGGTCGAGCTCCTCGGCGATGCGCCTTGCGAGGGAGTAGCCGCGTTCAGATCGGAACGTCGAGGTCGCGAAGTAGGTCACGCGCCGGCCCGGCTCGTCGCCGACGCCGAGTGCGACGACCACGTCGGCGCCGTAGTGAGTCGCCTCTTCGGCGAGGTCGCGACTCTCGCGACCCGATGTGTCGATCAGCACCCGGGCGCCCGACTCGAGCAGCGCGCGTGCGACCGCCTGACCCAAACCCTCGAGCGCGGGATCGGCGGTCACGTACAGCCTCCGGCTCGCGAGCCGGCGCGGGTCGCGCCGCAGGGCCTCGCGTTCGCGCACCGCGGCCGCGGATCCGTCCGACAGGGCGCCGACCTGGTCGAGGCCGAGCAGCGTGGCGCGGCCGCACTGGCCGTCGGTCGCAAGCCCGACGTTCAGCTGAAATTCGCGCAGAGCGCGTTCAGTTTGGGGACCGAGGATGCCATCTTCGCGCCCAGCGTGAAATCCGAGCATGTTCAACCGCCGCTGGAGGGTTGCGACATCGTCGCCCCGCAGGAACGGGCGGGCAAGGAAGAGCATGCGGTCGCCGAGCTGGAACGAGCTCTCGACGAGGTGATCCCAGGTCTCGGGTCCGCACACACCGTCGACCCGCAGCCCGCGCTTGGTCTGGAACTCGCGCAGGGCGCGCTCGGTGTCGGGACCGAACTCGCCTTCGGCTCCGTCGTCGGGAATGCCGGCGACGGCGAGCCGCCGCTGCAGCTCACCGACGGCCTCACCGGTCGCGCCGGCCCGGAGCACGGGCCGGCCGGTCAAGCGATGAACTCGGACAGATCCTGCAGCAACTGCGCCTTGCCCTTGGCGCCGACGAGCCGCTTGCGCAGCTCACCCTCCTGGAACACGAGCAGCGTCGGGATGCTGAGCACCTCGTAACGACGCGCGATGTCGGGGTTGTCGTCGACGTTCAACTTGGCGACGGCGAGCTTGCCCTTGTTCTCGTTGGCGATGTCCTCGAGAACGGGGGCGATCATCTTGCAAGGTCCACACCACTCGGCCCAGAAGTCGATGACGACCGGGACGTCGGAGCCCAGCACGGACTCGTCGAACGTGGAATCGGACAACGTGACAATGGCGTCGGACACGGAGAACGTTCCTTTCGCAAAGCGGGTGGAGTGTACCCGTCGGTTGCGGAACACCCGCCTGCCGGCGGCGATTCCGCGCCGTTCGCAGCGCTACAGCGCTTCGAGATAACGCTCGGCGTCGAGCGCGGCCATGCAGCCGGAACCCGCGGCGGTGATCGCCTGCCGATAGATGTGGTCCTGCACGTCGCCGCCCGCGAAGACGCCGGGGATCGATGTCGCCGACGAGCCTGCCTTGGTGAGGATGTAGCCGTTCTCGTCGAAGTCGAGCTGGCCCTCGAACAGCGCCGTGTTCGGTGTGTGACCGATGGCGACGAACACGCCGCTCACCGCGAGATCACTCGTCGAATCGGTCTCGACGTCGCGCATGCGCAGCGCTTCGACCTTGCCATTGCCGAGCACTTCCTCGACGACGGTGTTCCACAACACGCTGATCTTCGGGTTCGCGAACGTGCGGTCCTGCATGATCTTCGACGCGCGGAACTCCTTGCGCCGGTGGATCAGGGTGACGTTCGTCGCGAAGCGCGTGAGGAAGTTCGCTTCCTCGAGCGCGGAGTCGCCGCCACCGACGACGGCGATCGGCAGATCGCGGAAGAAGAAGCCATCGCACGTCGCGCAGGTCGACACACCGTGCCCGAGCAGGTGCTGCTCCGACTCGAGGCCGAGCATCTTCGCGGTCGCGCCGGTGGAGATGATCACCGACTTCGCCTGGTATTCGGCGTCGCCGACGTGGATGCGGAAGGGGCGTTGCGAGAGGTCGACGCGGTCGACGTCGGAGGAGACGAACTCGGCGCCGAAACGCTGCGCCTGCTCGCGGAACAGCATCATGAGCTCTGGGCCCATGATCCCGTTCGGGAAACCGGGGAAGTTCTCGACGTCGGTCGTGAGCATGAGCTGCCCACCGGCACCGACGCCCTCGATGACGAGCGGCTCGAGGTTCGCACGCGCGGTGTAGACCGCGGCCGTGAGGCCGGCCGGGCCCGATCCGACGATGACGACGTCGCGCACGGCGCTCGGGTTCCCGCTCATTCACTGCTCCTCGGGCTGCGTTTGGCCCAGAAGAAGAGCCCCAGCACCACAAAGATTCCCCCGAGGACCAGCCAGACCGCCCACACCTCACCCTGCGCGACGAGCACGCCGCCGCGGAAGGCTCCGAGAACGAGCAGCACGAGCGCGGTGACGACCGCGAACGCGGCGAACATGCCGTAGACGACCACGCGCGTGAACCGGTGCGCGGGGACGACGGTGCGCTCGCGCACCGCGCCGACGACCTTCTCGATCGTGTCGACGGCTTCGGTGGTCCAGTCGGCCATGCGCGGTTGAACCCCCTGAGAGCGACCGAGGAGCGGAGATCGTACCCCGCGTCAACCCTGGAAGAACTGAGACGTGAGCAGCCGGCAGTCTCGCCGATCGAGCACGTAGATCAGCGTCTTGCGGTCGTCGCGAGCCACCACCACGATCGCCGGAGCCCCTCGATACGTCGCCGTGGACAAGGGCCGCGCGGTGACGCCCGCAGGCGTCTTCACGGTCGTGACGCACTGACGGCCGGGGATCGACGGGTTCGTGATGGGCGCGTCGGTGGGCTGCGCACGGAGTGCGGCGCGGACCTGCGCGAGCAGGCGGCGCGGCTCGGAGACGTCGCCGAGCGCGGCCGCCTTCGGGGTCGTCGTGGCCGCGCCGGCACCGTTCCGTGATGCGCTGCCCGTCTCGCTCGTGGAGTGCGACATGGCCGCGAGGGCCCACACGCCGAGCCCGACGACCGCGATCACTGCGGCCGCGGCGAGGAGGGGCGGCGGGACGCGATTCAATCGGCGGATCGCCGGCGCCGGCGTCGGTGCGGGTGCGCGCTCGGCCAGGGCGCGGTTCACGAGCCGGCGGCGCGTCGCCTCGTCGAGCGGTGGTGGGGACGTGCCAATGGCGTCGCGCGCCCGCGCGAGTGCGCCGTCGAGCGGTTCGTCGGGGTCGTTCGGTTCGTTGGTCATCACACGGCTCGTGAGCTTGGGCGTTCGGTGGGGTCGTCGGGGTTCCCGAGATGCTCGGCGACCGCGGCGCGACCGCGCGCGATGCGCGACCGCACGGTGCCGATCGGGATGTCGAGCACCTCGGCGATCTCGGAGTACTCGAGGCCCGCGAGGTCGCGCAGCACGACCGCGGCGCGCGCGGTGGGCGAGAGGGTCGCGAGCGCGGCGTCGACGTCGAGGCGCGCGTCGACCGCGCCGGTCGCGTCGCCCGACGACACCAGGTCCGGATCGATCGCCGACGGGATCGGGCGGCGGTGACGGCGGCGCGCTTCGTCGAGCGCGGCATTGGTCGCGACTCGGTACAGCCACGTCGTGAAGCGCGCGCGGCCGTCGAAGCGCGTGATGCCGCGCGCGACCGCGATCAGCGCTTCCTGGGTCGCGTCGAGCGCGTCGTCGGCGTTGCCGAGCACGCGCCGGCACACCGCGTGGATGCGGTCGACGTGCCGTTCGAGGAGCGTTTCGAGCGCGGCGCGGTCGCCGCCGGACGCGCGGCGAGCGAGCTCGTCGTCGTCGAAATCGATCAGTGGCCCTCGAACCAGGTGACGCCGATGACGCCGGGGCCGGTGTGCACGCCGACGACCGGTCCGATCTCGCCGACGACGATCTCCGCGTTCTCGACGATCGGTTCGAACATCGCGACGAAGGCGTCGACGTCGGGCGCGTTCGCGTGCATCACGAACAGCGACTCGACGGGGCGTTCCTTGACCTGATCGACGACGTGACGCAACGCCTTCGAGCGCGTGCGCACCTTCGCGACCGGCGACACCTCGCCGTCCTTGACCGTGATCACCGGCTTGATCGAGAGCATCGATCCGAGCAGCGCCTGCGCGCCACCGATGCGCCCGCCCTTGCGGAGGTACTCGAGCGTGTCGAGCGTGAACAGCGCGTGGGCGCGGGTGCGCGCGTCTTCGAGCGCGGTGACGATCGTGTCGACGTCGGCGCCGTCGTTCGCGAGGCGCGCGGCGCGCAACGCGAGCATGCCGATGCCCATCGACGCGCTCTCGGAGTCGAAGACTCTGACGGGGCACACACCGTCGAGCGACTTCGACGCGATCTGCGCCGACTGCATCGTCGCCGACATCTTCGACGAGAGGTTGACGCACACGATGCCGTCGGCGCCGCCTTCGTGCAGATCGCGGAACGTCGTCTCGAACGCGCCCACCGACGGCGCAGCCGTCTCGGGGAGGACCGTCGTCCGACCGAGGCGCTCCCAGAACGCGGCCGTCGTGAGCTCGACCCGGTCGACGAGCTCGTCGGCACCGAAACGGATCGAGAGCGGCACGATCTCGATGCCGAGCTCGTCGCAGAGCGCGGGCGGGAGATCGCAGGCACTGTCGCTCACGATCCGAACTGGCATGCGAACCCCCTCGTCAGGGCGGGGCCGGGAGCCGCCCTTCTGCTCCCATCGTGGCACGCGGCCCTACCGATCGCGCCGCACGGCGGCGACCGTCGCCCGTAATTCATCGGCGCCGAGCGCTTCGAGGACCACGAGATACACGACGATGCCGGCGATCCCGGCCCCGATCATCGCCGCGAGCGCGTTGTGGATCGCGTGCGCGAGCAACGCGGTCGCGATCGCGAGCGCGATGGCCGCGACGACGGCCTTGACCGCAGTGCGCATGGTGCGGGCACCGTCGAAATGCTCGATCCGCGGCCGGAGCGCGACGAGCGCGACGACCGCCGCCACCGCGTACGCGAGGGAGAACGCGTACGCGAGGCCGCTGATCCCGAAATGGGGATAGAGGAGCGCGGCGAGCACGACGTTGAGCGCGTTCTCGAGGCAGTTCACGTAGAACGGCGTGCGCGTGTCGCGCAATGCGTAGAAGCCGCGCAGCGCGTAGAGGTAGACGGAGAACGGCACGAGACCGACGGAGAACGCGCGCAGCGCGTTCGCGGTGAGCGCGACCGAGCTCGGACCGAAGTCGCCGTGCTGGAGCAGCCCCGCCACGAGCTGGTGCGCGAGCACGGCGCAGCCGACCGACGCGGGCACCATGACGATGAGCAAGCTGCGCAGACCGAGGCAGAAGCGGGCGCGCAACGCGGCGATCTCGTCCCGGCGGGCCAGTGACGCGAGCTCCGGGCCGAGCGTCGTCATGAGGCTCACCGCGAGGAGTCCGTGCGGGAGCTGGAAGAACGCGTACGCGTACGTGTAGGCGGAGACGACGCCGTCGCGGCTGCGCGCGATCACGAGCACGTAGATGAGCGCGACCTGGTTGGCGATCACGTAGCCGACCGTCCAACCCGACAGCCGGACCATCGCGCGCACCGCGGGATGGCGGAACGACACGACGTAGCGCAGGCGGATCCCCGCGAGCTTGACCGCGGGCAGCAGCACGAGCCCCATGAGCACGATGCCGGCCGTCGTGCCGATGCCGAGCAACAGCACGAGCGCGGGGCTGCTCGCCGCGTGGGAGAGGGTCAGACCGTTCTTCGTGACGAGGTGCGGCAGCGCGAGGAACAGCGCGATGACGATGACGTTGTTGAGCACCGGCGCGAACGCGGCGGCGACGAAGCGCCGACGCGCGTTCAACATCGCGCTGAGCAGCGCGGTGAGCCCGTAGAACACCATCTGCGGGATGAAGAGCAGGATGAGATCGGTCGCAACGTGCTGCGCGTGCGCGCGGTCGTGCCCGTGGGCCTTGTAGCTGAACAGATGCGCGATGAGCGGCGACGCGAGCAGCGCGACCGCGGTGAGCACGATCAGCAGCGTCATCGCCGTGCCGAAGATCGCCGAGGTCGCGCCGTCGTCCTGGCGCTCGTCGGCGTCGACGAAGAGCGGGACGAGCGTGGCGGTGAGGACGCCGCCGAGGATCAACTCGAACACGATGTTCGGTGTGTTGTTCGCGACGTTGTACGTGTCGGCCAGCAGCGTGGTGCCGATCGCGTAGGCCATTGCCTGGACGCGGATCAGCCCGGTGACGCGCGAGAGCGCGGTGCCCATCGCGACGACCGCGCTCGAGCGGACGAGCGCGCGCTCGTCGGAGACCGCCTCCTCGGGCGGTGGCAGCGTCATGCGCGCGCGCTCACGCGGTGGCCGGACCGGTGACCATCGCGGCGCGCTTGGCGCGGCGCGAACGCAAGATGTGGTTGCCCCACCAGAACGCGAGGAACAGCAGCGCGCCGACGGTGAGCAGTACGCCGATGCTGCTGAAGACGGTCGACCGCACGATCACCTGCGTCGTCGAGATCGTGAACTGGTCGTCGGCGGTCGTGAGCGTGACCTGCATCGGGAACGTGCCCGACGTGCGCGCGGTGACCGGGAACCGGATCGTCGTGTTGCGCGGCGGAAGCTTCAGCAGCTCCTCGGCACCGTCGGGGAACGTCAGCTTCGTGCTGGACAGATGCAACTTCACGCGCACGGTCTGGCCGGTCTTGTTGCTGAACGAGATCGGGATGCGCGCGGTGCGCGAGGTCAACGTGATCGTGTGACCGGTCGTCTTGATCGAGCTGAGGAACGCCTGCGCGTCGCGGTCGATGGTGTCGAGCGCGTCGACGGCCTCCGCGGGATCGAGCGCCGACGACGGCGCGATGAGGATCGCGTGCGCGCCCGCGAGGACGCGCGGGTCGTCGTCGCCGACGAGCGATTTGAACGACGCGAGCGCCCGCCGCGCCGCGCCGAGCTGACCCGCCGTGACCGTCGGCGGCTTCGGCTTCGTGTCGACGAGCGAGGTGACGATCGGCTCGTCGTCGTCGTTCGTGTCCTCCGGTACGGACGAGAAGTAGCCATCGAGTGTCGTCGCGCGGATGAACGGGTTGCTGCGCAATCCCGTGAGCACCTGCTCGACGAGGCCGAGGTTCGGGCTCCAGTCCGAGGGCGTCGCCAGCACGATGCCGCGCGCACGCGACGGCGCCTCGAGCGCGATCAACGACATGCCCGCGAGGAAGCGCTGCGCGCGCTCGGCCGCCGAACCGCTGCCGTCGAGCAGACCGTCGGCGAAGTCGCTGCTCGCGGTCGCGGTGTACACGTGGTCGGCACTGCGGATGCCGAACCAACGCGCGGGCGTGAGCACGTGCGGCACGGGCACGACCGACGGCTCGCGCACGACGAAGCGCTGCGCGAAGGCCTGATCGTGCGCGATCGACAACGCGCCTGCATCGACGGGATCGAGCAAGACCGTTCGCGGGTCGGGAACCACGCCGACCACCGACTGCACCGCGTCGGTGCCGAGGCGTAGGTCGTCGACGAAGCTGCTGTCGAGCCCGGCGGCTTCGAGCGACGGCACGTTCAGGGGGACGTACGGCGTCGCGAGCACCTGGCGGCGATCTTCGTCGGCCACCGCTTCGCGCACGCGCGTGAGGCCGGCCGACGCGCCCTTGTCGTGGCGCGCGAGGTTCGCCCACGACTCGAGTGTCTCGGGACCGAGCACGAGGCTGAGCGGCACCGTGCGCGCCGCCGCGAGCGCCTGCGCGGCGCGACCGAGCCGGCCGTCCGGACCGATCATGTGCTGCACCGCGGCGCGGTTCGCCGTCGTGAGTGGCGGACCCTGCAACTGCCACACCCACGCGAACGCGAGCCGTTCCGTGAGCGGCTGCTCCGCGACGACGAGCCACGTCGAGGCCGTCGCGATGGGATCGCCACCCGCGGGGCTCAGCGACAGCGTCAGCGGATAGACGCCCGTGTGCCGCACCGACAAACGCGAGGAATCACGCGCGAGCTGCGGATCCTGGAGGCCGAGGGGAAGCACGCGATCACCGTTGTGTGCGCGCGGCACATACGAAGCGGCGACCGAGACGTCGTCGACGACGCTCGGATCACCCTTGCCGTCGAGCGTGTCGGAGAAGGCGGTGCGCGACGTCACTGCGGGATGGACCGACACGCGGAGCAGGAGCGACGACACGTCGGCGCCGGTGATGCGGAAGTGCACCGCGAACGACGAGCCCGGCGCGACCCAGGCTGGGATCGAGGTGACCACGAGCTGCGGCGCGTTCGACGCCGGGGTCGTGGTGGGCGCGGGCGCGCTCGTCGGGGCCGCGGCGAGCGCGCGGGAAGGCGCGCCGCCGAGGAGGGTCGTCGCGGTGATGACCGCGAGTGCGGCCGCGCCGGCCGCCCACCGGCGCGGGCGGGCGCGGGAAGACGTCGTCACCAGGGAGTCGAGCGTACCGTCGGGCCCTCGCCGCACCCGGGCGCAGCCGTTGCCGCGCCTACCCTCGGGTCGATGGTGCTCGTCGCGTCGGACCCTCTGTTCGCCGAGCACGACGCCGGGCGCACGCACCCCGAGCGGCCCGCGCGGCTCGATGCCGTGCACGCGGGGCTGCAGCTCGCGGGCATCGACCCGAGCGGTCACACGGTGCTCGAGCGCCGGCGCGCGACGCGCGAGGAGCTCGAACGCGTCCATCCGGCCGCTCATCTCGACCGGCTCGAGCGGATCTCGCAGGCGGGCGGCGGTCACATCGACGCCGACACTGCGATGAGCGAACGGTCCTACGACGCCGCCGTTACCGCCGCGGGCGCGGGCCTCGCGGCGATCGACGCGCTGCGTGCCGGTCGTGCCGACGCCGCGTTCCTCGCGGTGCGGCCGCCCGGCCACCACGCGGTGCCCGACCGCGCGATGGGCTTCTGCCTCGTCAACAACATCGCGGTCGCGGCGGCGGAGCTCGTGGCACGGGGCGAGCGGGTGGTGGTCGTCGACTGGGACGCGCACCACGGCAACGGCACGCAGACGATCTTCGAGGCTTCGCCCGCCGTCCTCTACGTGTCGCTCCACGAGTGGCCGCTGTATCCGGGTACCGGTCGCGCCGACGAGATCGGTACCGGCGAGGGCGCGGGCACGACGCTCAACGTGCCGGTCCCGTCGGGTACGACCGGCGACGTCTACCTCGAGGCGCTCGACACGGTCGTTGCGCCCGCGGTCGAGCGGTTTGCACCGACGTGGGTGCTGGTATCGGCGGGCTTCGACGCCCACCGGGCCGATCCGCTGACCGGCCTCGGTCTGTCGAGCGGCGACTTCGCCGATCTCACCGCACGCGTCGCGGCCTTCGCGCCGGTTCCGGGCCGGCTCGTCGTGTTCCTCGAGGGCGGCTACGACCTTCAGGCCCTGCGGGATTCGGTGGCGGCCACCGTCTCGACACTGGAAGGCCGGCCGATCCGCCCGGAGCCGGCGACCGCGGGCGGACCCGGCGGCACCGCCGTCGCAGCCGTCCGCCGCTACCGCGAAGAGGTTCTGGGCGTCGACTGACTCCACTCGGGCGTCGTCCGTGCCGATGCATGGGGACCCCGGGAGGTACGACGGTTTGCTGAATCTCGACGACATCCTTCGGTACGCGGTCGGACGCGAGGCGTCGGACGTCCACATCAAGGTGGGTTCCGCGCCCGTTGTACGCGTAGACGGCCGGCTCGAGCGCAGCGACTTCGAGCACGCGACGCCGTCGGAGACGGAGCGGGTCGCCTTCGCGATCATGCCGAAGAACCGCGCCGAGGAGTTCCTCGAGACCGGTGAGGCCGACTTCGCGCACTCGGTCGCGGGACTCGGGCGCTTCCGTGTGAACGTGCACCGTCAGCGCGGGTGCGTGGGCCTCGTGCTGCGGCGCGTGCAGTCATCGATCCCGAGCTTCGACTCGCTCGGTCTGCCGAACTCGGTGCGCAAGCTCGCGGAGAACCCGCGCGGGCTCGTGCTCGTCACCGGTCCGACGGGATCGGGCAAGACCACGACGCTCGCTGCGATGATCGACCACATCAACACGACGATGAGCAAGCACATCGTGACGGTCGAGGACCCGATCGAGGTGCTGCACGCCGACAAGCAGTCGATCGTCGTGCAGCGCGAGGTGGGGACCGACACCGCGGACTTCAACGCCGCGCTGAAGCGAGTGCTGCGGCAGGACCCCGACGTCATCCTCATCGGTGAGATGCGCGACTCGGAGACGGTCGCGACCGCGCTGTCGGCCGCCGAGACCGGTCACCTCGTGTTCTCGACGTTGCACACGATCAACGCGACCGAGTCGATCAACCGGATCATCGACTTCTTCCCACCGCACCAGCAGCGGCAGACGCGCATGGCGCTCGCGGGCGCGCTGCGCGGCATCGTGAGCCAGCGCCTCGTCGAGGTCCGCAACGGCGGTGGGCGAGCCGCGGCGATCGAGGTGCTCGTGGCGACCGGGCGGGTCTTCGACAAGATCGTCAATGCCGAGGAGACGCACGAGATCGAGGAGATCATCGCCGACGGCGAGTACTACGGCATGCAGACGTTCGACCAGAGCCTGCTGTCGCTGTACCAGCGCGGGCTGATCGAGCTGCGGGAGGCGCTCGCGGCGTCGAGCCGTCCGCACGACCTGCGCTTGATGATCGAGCAGCACACGCTTTCGCAGGCCGAGACGATGCCTGCCGGTCAGCCCCGCTGACGTTCGGCCTCGACGAAGCGGGAGGGAGCGCGCGAGGTCGCGTGCTCGCTTCGCTCACCGCCTGCCGGCTGAAGCCGCGCCTCTGAGCTCGTAGCGGCGAGACTCGCGGCGTGAGCTCGCCGCTGCCTCCGCGCCTCGCGCCGTACCTCGAGGAGTCGACGCCGCTCATGGAGCTGGCCCGGCGCTTCACCGCGGCCGGGCATTCGCTCTACCTCGTCGGCGGTTGGCTGCGCGACGCGATCTCGGGTCGCGACCTCGACGGCAACGACACCGATCTCGCGACCAGCGCACGTCCCGACGACATCACCGCGGTGCTCGACGGCTGGGCCGATCATCTCTGGCTCCAGGGCAAGCGCTTCGGCACGGTCGGCGCGCAGCACGGTGACCTCAGCATCGAGATCACGACCTTCCGCTCGGACGTGTACCACTCCGAGAGTCGCAAGCCCGAGGTCCAGTTCGGCGACGACATCGAGACCGACCTGTCGCGCCGCGACTTCACCGTGAACGCGATGGCGCTCGCGCTGCCGCAGCTCGACTTCACCGACCCCTTCGACGGTCTCGCCGACCTCGCGGCGCGCCGACTGCGCACGCCGCTCTCGGTCGACGTCTCGTTCCTCGACGACCCATTGCGCATGCTCCGGGCGGCGCGCTTCACCGCGTCGCTCGGCTTCGAGCCCGACGCCGACGTGGTCGCCGCGATGGAGCAGCACCGCGAGCGGTTGGAGATCGTCAGCGCCGAGCGCATCCGCGACGAGCTCGACAAGCTGCTGGTCGTGCCCGATCCGCAGCCCGGGCTCTGGCTGCTCGCGCGCACGGGGCTGTCGGACCAGTTCCTGCCCGAGCTCAACGCGATGCAGCTCGAACAGGATCCGATCCACCGCCACAAGGACGTCCTCGCGCACACGATCGCCGTCGTCGCCAACACGCGGCCCGAGCTGCGCGTGCGCCTCGCGGCGCTGCTGCACGACATCGGCAAGCCCCGCACGCGCGGTTTCGCGGCGGGTGGCGTGACGTTTCATCATCACGAGGTCGTCGGCGCGCGCATGGCCCGCGAGCGACTCACCGCGCTGCGCTATCCGAACGAGATGATCGACGACGTCGTCGCACTGGTCGCGCTGCACCTGCGTTTCCACACGTATCGCATGGGTTGGACCGACAGCGCGGTGCGTCGGTACGTGCGCGACGCGGGCCCCCTGCTCGACGACCTCAACCACCTCACGCGCTGCGATTGCACGACGCGCAACCAGAAGAAGGCCGCCACGCTGTCGCGGCGCATGGACGAGCTCGAGGCGCGCATCGCGGAGCTGCGGGGCCAAGAGGAGCTCGCGAGGATCAAGCCGCCGCTCGACGGCCGCGAGGTGATGGAGCTGCTCGCGATCCCGCCGAGCGCGATCGTCGGCAAGGCGCTTGCGTTCCTGCTCGAGGAGCGACTCGAGCGCGGACCGATCGCGGAGGACGACGCGCGCAAGCTCCTGTTCGCCTGGGCGCGCGAGCAGGGGATTGTTGTACCCCACGACTGATCGACGTGCGCGCCGGAGCGGGCGGTTCGCTTTGCGGGCCGTCCGAGGCTGCGGTTGAGGCGTCAGGAGCGGCGAGCGGAGCGAGCGCGGTTTGGAAGCTGCGTGCGCGCCGGAGCGGGCGGTTCGCTTTGCGGGCCGTCCGAGGCTGCGGTTGAGGCGTCAGGAGCGGCGAGCGGAGCGAGCGCGACCAGAAACTCAGAGCCCCTCTTTGCGCGCGCGCCAGATGATCGTGGTCGGGATCGCGGGGCCCGGGTCGGCGCTGCGCAGCGGCTCGGGCTCGACGATGACGTCGATGCGAAAGCCCGCGCGTCCCGCGGCCATGAACACCTCGGCGATCGTGCGCGGATGGAGCGACACCTTCTCCCCGTCGCGCTCGACGACGAACGGCGTGCGATCGAAGTACGAACGCCGTACCTCGCGCCGGCCGAGGGGGAGCGAGCCTTGCGGCGCGTCGTCGCGGGCCGCGCACAGCGCGAGCGGGTGCTCGTACGAGAACACGAACGCGCCACCCGGGCGCACGACCCGGTGGACCTGTCGGAGCACGCGGTCGAGGTCGTCGACCTGACCGACCGCGCCGAAGCTCACGGCGAGGTCGATCGAGTCGGCGCGCAGGAACGCGAGATCGGCGACGTCGCTCTCGTGCCACTCGATGCGCACCTCCTCGGCGTGGGCATTGCGGCGGCCCTCGGCGAGGCGCGCGCCGGACGCGTCGATCGCGATCGCGTGCGCGCCCTGGCGCGCAAGGGCGATCGACGCCTGCCCCGTGCCGCAGCCCAAATCGAGGACCCGCTTTCCCTTGACGTCGCCGAGGAGTCGCAGCTCGCGCTCCGCGGGCAGGTCGGCGCCGTAGCGCACGGTGTCGTACCCGCCGCCGGCCGCGGCCCCCGTCCCCGTCATCGCCGTGAGTCTGCCGCGACGGCGCGGCTCGCGCGCGGAAGACGACGCCCGCGGCCTCTCCTACACTTTTCGGCGTGAGCCGAGAGATCGACTACGCCCTCGCCCGCCGGCTCACCGTCCGCGATTTTCGCTCGGGCGCGCTCGCCCGCGTCGACGTGTGTGACGCGCACCCCGAGCTGCTGCGGGCGGCGCGCAATCTCGGCGAAGAATCGGGCGACGACTGCCCGGTCTGTTCGACACCGGGGCTGCGACGCGTGCGCTACGTCTACGGCGACACGCTCAAGGCCGCGAACGGCCGGTGCGTCGAGACCAAGAAGGAGCTCACGCGCCTGTCCCGATCGGTCGACGAGTTCGTCTGCTACGTCGTCGAGGTCTGCGTCGACTGTGGCTGGAACTACATGATCCGCTCGTCGATCCTCGGCCGCGCCCAGGCGGGGTAGCGGGCGCGCCCGGAAAGCACTTACGCTGTTCTGACCGCCGGGAGCCGAACGGCCCTGGACGGTCGGAGGTCAACATGACGCAAACGCATCACGGTCCGGTCACCGCACCGCGGATCCGGAACGCGAAGGGTTCGGGCACGCCGCTCGTGATGGTGACGGCGTACGACGCACCGTCGGCGCGGGTCGTCGACGGCTCCGGCGCCGACATGATCCTCGTCGGCGACTCGCTGGCGATGGTCGTGCTCGGCTACGACGACACGCTGCAGGTGACGACCGACGACATGGTCCACCACGTGGGTGCCGTCGCGCGCAGCCGCCCGCGACCACTGATCGTCGGTGACCTTCCCTGGCTCAGCTATCACGTGAGCCGGGACGAGACCGTGCACAACGCGGCGAAGCTCGTGCGCGCGGGCGCGGGTGCGGTGAAGCTCGAGGGCGGGCGCAAGCGGCTCGACTCGGTCGCCGCGATCCTCGACGCGGAGATCCCGGTGATGGGCCACATCGGCCTCACGCCGCAGTCGATCCACGCGCTCGGCGGCTTCAAGGTGCAGGGCAAGCAGATGGACGCGGCGCAGGTGATCGTCGACGACGCGGTCGCGCTCGCCGAGGCCGGCTGCTTCGCGATCGTGCTCGAGTGCGTTCCCGACGGCGTCGCGCGCATGGTCACCGACTCCGTCGACGTGCCGACCATCGGCATCGGCGCGGGCCGTCACTGCGACGGGCAGGTACTCGTGTTCCACGATCTGCTCGGCTTCACGAGCCCCGACCGCAACGCGCCGAAGTTCGTGCGCCGCTACGCGGAGCTCGAGATGGACGCCACGCTCGCGGTGAGTCACTTCGTCGAGGACGTACGCGACGGCCGCTACCCGTCGAGCGACGAGACGTACCACATGACCGACCAGATGGCCGAGGGTCTCGGCCTGTACGGCGGCCGCGTCGAGCGGGCCGACGCGCCCGCCCCCGAGATCCCTGTCACACCCCCTGTGTAGGGTCGCCGTCGATAGGACGTGACGAGGACGCACTGGTAACGTCTCCAGGTTCTTCCGCTCCCCCCCTTTCGGGGTGCGGCGGAGGCGACACCAACCGATTCCTGCTCCCCCGGGAGCCCGCGCAGTGCGCGGTCCACAGGAGGTACGGGCCTTTGAGGCCTTACGAGGTCATGGTCATCCTCTCCACGGATCTGGAAGAGGAGACGATCCGACCCACCGTCGAGCGGTGGATGCAGCTGCTGGAGTCGAACGGCGCCGAGCGGGGCCACGTCGACTACTGGGGCAAGCGCCGCTTCGCCTACGAGATCGGTCACCGCTGGGAGGGCTACTACGTGGTCCTCCAGGCGAGGGCCGAGCCCGCGGCGATGGACGAGCTGGGTCGGATGCTCTCTCTTGCTGACGACGTCATCCGCCACAAGGTGCTGCGCGTTCCCGAGGCCGTCTACGGACCGCCGAAGACCGCGGGCACCCCGGCGGACGCATAAGGAGGGAAACACCACCATGGCTGACAACACGATCACGATCGTCGGGAACGTCACCCGCGAGCCGGAGCTGCGGTTCACGGCCAACGGGCGCTCCCAGCTCACCATCGGGCTCGCGGTGAACCGCCGCTACCCCGACCGCGGCCGCCCGGGCGAGTGGGTGGAAGAGGTCTCGTTCTTCAACGTCGTCTGCTGGGCCGACCTCGCGGAGAACGTGAGCGCGTCGGTGCAGAAGGGTTCACGGATCATCGTGAGCGGCCGCCTGCGCCAGCGCAGCTGGGAGACGGAGAACCAAGAGAAGCGCTCCGTCGTCGAGGTGATCGCCGAGGAGGTCGGGCCCAGCCTCCGTTGGGCGACCGCCCAGATCAGCCGGACCGAGCGGAAGGGTCCGGGCGACGGCCCGGGCCCCGGCCCCCGCCCCGACAACACCGCGTCGGTGCCGGCCGGCGGCGGCTACGACGACTTCGGCGAGGAACCCTTCTGATGCCCTTCGAGAACGAGAGCTAGATGGCACACGACCGCGAACGACGGAAGGGCAAGGGCGCGGCAGCCGATCGGCGCCGCGTGCCCAAGAAGAAGACGTCGATCCTCATCACCGAGCGCGTCGACTGGATCGACTACAAGGACGTGAACCTGCTCCGCCGGTTCATGTCGGAGCGGGCCAAGATCCGCGCCCGCCGGGTCACCGGCAACACCCAACAGCAGCAGGTCGCGGTGGCGAAGGCGATTCGTATCGCCCGCGAGATGGCGTTGCTGCCCTACAGCGTGCGCCAGGTGACGCAACGCAGCAAGGGCGGGCGGCGTGACCGTGGCGACCGCGGTGATCGTGGCGACCGCGGTGAGCTGCGCGCACCGACCGAGCCGCCCCCGTCGCCGCCGGTCGAGGCGACCGCAGCGCCGTCCGAGGACGGTGCGATCGAGGCGACCGCCGACACCAACGGCGCCGGCGCGCTCGACACGGCCGTGAACGAGCATGGCGCGGCGGGCGAAGGCGGCGACGAATGAAGGTCGTGCTGCGCGACGACGTCGACAAGCTCGGTCTGAAGGGCGACCTCGTCGATGTCGCCGATGGGTACGCGCGCAACTTCCTCGTGCCGCGTGGGCTCGCGATCCGCGCCGAGTCCGGTGTCGTGCGTCAGGCCGAGGCGATGCGTCGCAACCGGTCGGCGCGCGAGCAGCGCGACCGCGAGGCCGCGCAGGCGGTCGCCGACCGACTGTCGGGGCGCACGCTCGCCATCACCGCGCGCGCGGGAGAGGGCGGCAAGCTCTTCGGCTCGATCACCGCGGGCGACATCGTCGCCGCGGTGCAGGAGCAGCTCGGCGTCGAGATCGATCGTCGCCGGCTGACGCTCGACGAGCCGCTGAAGGAGCTGGGCCCGGTCGAGTTGCCGGTGCGGTTGCACACCGACGTCGTCGCCACGTTGTCGGTCGACGTCGTCGCGCAGTAGCCCCGCCCCGGCGTTCGCAGGGTGCGCGTACGGTCGGCGGTCGCGCGCGCTCCGAAACTGTCACACCTCGAGACGACGATGACGCGCGTTCGTCCCCAGCCCTGTGGACGAACTGCCGAGTTTGGCCACAGGTCAACCACAGAGCCGGGGCACTTGTCCACAAGTTTCGGATCTACCACCCCACAGGCCGCGTCCGTCATCCTTCACGGCGGGCACAACCTGCGGGGCGACAGGCATACGAGAGGGGTGGCGTGGTCCAACCGGTCGAGGACATTCGGTCGCGCAGCAGCGCGAGGATCCCGCCGCACAACATCGAGGCCGAGGAGTCGTTGCTGGGGGCCATGCTGCTGTCCCGCGACGCGATGCTCGCCGCGATCGAGGCCCACGTCGAGACGCCGGACTTCTACAAGCCCGCGCACGGTCAGATCTTCGACGCGATGTACATGCTGCACGGGCGGGGTGAGCCGGTCGACGTCGTCACCGTCGCCGAGGAGCTGCGCCACCGCGGCCTGCTCGACGCGCTCGGCGGGCGCGGCGCGCTGCTGCGCATCCAGGCCGCGACTCCGGCGTCGGCGAACGCCGAGCACTACGCGGGCATCGTCTCGGAGCTGTCGCTGCTGCGTCGGCTGATCGGTGTCGCGCACGACATCTCGGAGATGGGCTACGCGCCCGACGACGATGTCGCCGACACCCTCGATCGCGCCGAGGCGATGGTGTTCGAGGTCGCCGAGCGCCGCGTCGCGGACTCGATGACGCAGCTCTATCCCGCGCTCGAGGCGACGATGGAGGAGCTCGAGCACCTGTACGAGCGCGACTCGCAGCTCACGGGTGTGCCGACCGGCTACACCGACATCGACTCCTTGCTGCTGGGGCTCCAGCCGTCGAGCCTCGTGGTCGTCGCGGCACGACCGGGTCAGGGCAAGACGAGCTTCGTGATGGGCGCGGCCGCGCACGTCGCGCTCGAGACGAACAAGCCGGTGCTGTTCTTCTCGCTCGAGATGGGCCACCTCGAGCTCACGCGCCGGCTGCTCGCGTCGGAGGCCCACGTCGACATGCAGGGTCTGCAGACCGGCCGCCTGTCCGATCATGAGTGGACGAAGCTCAACCACGCGGTCGGTCGGCTCGCGGAGGCGCCGATCTTCATCGACGACAACCCGCACTGCACGGTGATGGAGATGCGGGCCAAGGCGCGACGCATCAAGGCGCGCTACGGCGAGGTCGGCCTCATCGTCATCGACTACCTGCAGCTGATGACGTCGGGCAAGCGCGTGGAATCACGTCAGGTCGAGGTGTCGGAGCTGTCGCGCGGGCTGAAGATCCTCGCCCGCGAGCTCGACACGCCGGTCGTGTGCTGCGCGCAGCTCAACCGTCAGCTCGAGTACCGCCAGGACAAACGGCCGATGCTCGCCGACCTGCGAGAGAGCGGCTCGATCGAGCAGGACGCCGACGTCGTGATGTTCATCTACCGCGACGAGTACTACAACCCCGACTCGGAACGCATGGGCAGCGCGGAGATCATCATCGCGAAGCACCGGAACGGTCCGACCGGCAACGCGCACCTCGCGTTCATCGCGCGCAGCACCAAGTTCGCCAACATGGCGGTGTCCTAGTACCCGGGTCGCGCTCGCTGCGCTCGCCGCTCCGTGACGCGGGATGGGAGTCGGCGAGGTCGCGTGCTCGCTTCGCTCGCCGCTACCGGGCGTAGGAGGCTTGGGCGGCGTCGACGCGGTTGAGCTCGGGAGTGACGGACGCGACGCGACGGGCGTGGCGGCGCACGACGAGGATGCCGAAGAGCGCGGCGCCGAGCGCGGCGACGCCCCCGACGACGAGACCGGCACGCGCGCCGTAGACGTCGCAGATCACGCCGAGGAGCGGACCGCCGATCGGTGTGCTCCCGAGGAACACGATCGCCTGGAGCGCGAGCACGCGCCCGCGCATCTCGGGCGCCGACCGCAGATTCACGATCGCGGTCGACGCGGTCATGAAGGAGATGCTCGTCCAGCCGAGCGCGATGCCGAGCGGGAACGCGATGGCGAGATCGGGTGACGCGGCGAGGACGAACATCGCGATCCCGAACGCCAGCGCGGCGACGATCACATCGCGCGTCTCGATCGTCTTACGACGCGCCGTGGACAGCGCGCCCATCAGCGATCCGACCGCGGTCGTCGAGAACAGGAGCGTGAACATGCCGGTGCCGCCGTGGAACGTCTTCTCGACGAACAACGAGAGCACGACCTGGAAGTTGAACGAGAGCGTGCCGACGACGGCCATCATCAGCAGCGGGATCCACAGGTCGGGCACGGTGCGCACGTAGCTCAGACCGGCGCGGATCTGCTTGCGAGCGCGTTCGGTGACCGGCGGCATCCGCAGCTCGGCCGGGTTCATCTTGAGGAACGCGACGATGACGGCGATGTAGGAGAGCGCGTCGAGCGTGAAGCACCAGCCGTAGCCGGCGACGATCACGAGCAGTCCGGCGAACGCGGGGCCGATGATGCGGGCGCTCGTCATGAGCGCGCTGTTGAGGCTGACCGCGTTGCTGACGTCCTCGCCTTCGACCATCTCGACGACGAAGGCGCGCCGGGCGGGGTTGTCGAACGCCACGGTGCAGCCGCCGACGACGGCGACGAGGTCGATCGACCACACCGGCGGGTGGCCGCTGAACGCGAGCGCGGCGAGGACGAACGACTGCGCCATCGCGATGAACTGGACGACGACGAGGAGCTTGCGCTTGTCGGATCGGTCGGCGACGAGGCCGGCCCACGCCCCGAGGACGAGCACCGGCGCGAACTGGCACGCGGAGAGCACGCCGACCGCGACGCCGCTCTTGTTCGTGAGGTGGAGGACGAGCAGCGTCTGCGCGATGAGGGTCAGCCAATTGCCGACCTGCGAGATCAGCTGGCCGAAGAAGAACTTCCGGAAGTTCGGAACGTGCAGCGACCGGAAGGTGGCATCGGTGAAGCCGTGGATCCTGCTCTTCACGGGCGACACCTCGTTGGCATGCCGTCATTGTGCCAGATAGTTAGTTAGCCTGGCAAACTAAATTCTGACCCCTCGGGAAAGTCCTGGTCCGAGGCGTGAAGGCCGTTCGGCCGGTGGGTCAGAAGAGGCGGAGTGTGCTCGAGGGCAGCCCCCGGAGCTCGTCGAGGTCGACCTCGACACATTCCACGCCCCGAGACTCCGCCAGGGTCCGTGCCTGCTTGGCGATCGTCTGGCCGACGAGCATGCCCCGGACCGGCCGGTCCAGGCGCGGCCCGAGGAACTCGAGGTACCGGCACACCTGCTCGACGGCGTCGATGTTCGCGTGGCGCTTGATCTCGACCGCGACGTAGGCGTCGACCAGATCGACGGCGAGCCCGTCCGTGCAGAGGAGGTCGACCGGACCGATGTCGGTCGGGTACTCACGCCGGACGAGCTGGTAGGTGTGCTTCAGCGCCTCGACGCGCGCCGCGATGAGCTCCTGCAGCTCCGCCTCGACGCCGTCCTTCTCGAGACCGGGATCGGTGCCGAGCTCGACGGTCACGTCCGACAGCACCTCGTGCAGCTCGATACGGAGCTCCTCGCCCTTCGGGTTCGTCGCCGTGAACCCGGTCTCCGTCGTCTCGATGCGACAGGGCGGGCTCATCCAGTTCAGCGGCTTGTAGGCGCGGCTGTCGGAGTGGATCGCGAGCGAGCCGTCGGCCTTCATGACGATGAGCCGGCGCGCCGGCGCGAGGCGCGCGCCGAGCCGGCCGCGGTATTCGACGGTGCAGTTGGCGACGAGCAGGCGCACGGCCGGAGTCTCGCACGGCGGTGTCACGCGGCTCCGACCTCCGGCGCTCGATCCCTGATGGTTCAGGGCCACAGCACGTTGACCGCGACTTCCGTATGGGTCTGGCCCGCGTGCGAGGCGACCGGGCCTGCCGCGTCCGGCGGCCGCGGCCGCCGTACCGTGGCCCGTCATGTCGAGGCACGGTCGGCGGGTCGGCGCGGCGCTCGCCGGCGCGGCCCTGATCCTCACGATGACGAGCTGCGGATCGTCGGGTTCGACGGCGTCGCCGTCGAAGTCGGAGGCGTTGGCGCAGGAGCTCGCGGCGCTCGCCAACCGCGGATCGCGCTCGACGTGGCTCGTGACGTACGCGTTCACCCGCACGACGAATGCCGGCGCGAAGTTGAACGAGTCGCTCGTCGCCGCGCACGTCACCGCGCGCGCGGGTCGGGCTGCGCTCGACATCAGCGGCGGCCTCGGCTCGCTCGTCGTCACCGCGGGCGCGCAGACGGCGTCCTGCACGATCGTCGGTTCGAAGCCCGAGTGCCTGCGGTCGAAGGCGTCCGGCACGAACCAGCCGGGCGCGGTGTACGGCGGCGCAGTGGTGAGCGGCCGGTACTCGATCACGCGCGGCGACGACAGCACGCTCGCCGGTGTCGGCGCGCGCTGCTTCTTCCTCGCCCTGCGCCACGGCGCCCCGCTCGCGGGGCTCGGCTTCTCGTCGGAGCAGTGTTACTCGAGCGCGGGCATCCCACTGCGCTCGCGCATTCAGCGCAGCGGCTCGCTGGACGAACGCACGGCATCCAACGTGCAGACGGCGGTGGGCCGCGCCGAGCTCCTCCCGATCCTCACCCCCTACGGACTCCAAAGCCTCGCGCCGGCATGAACGGCCGGGCCGCTCGGCGGCTCGCCCGACTTGGAGACCGCGGCGTCAGGCGCGCCGAGCGACGCGAGTGCGACCTGAGATGAGAACGCGATCGGGCCGGTCGATCGTGTGCTCGGTACGCTTCGGTCCGCCGTGAACTTCTACGACGAGGTGCTCAAGGAGCTGGTGGTCGCGCTGGGCGCGGCCCTCTTCGTCGCCAACGCACGCGCGCTCGTCCGCCGCCCCGTCGATGCGGACAATGCGAACCGCCGCACGGTCTCGCGCTCGCGGGCCGGCAGCCCGGTGAAGGGCTACAAGCATCGCGGCGAGCAGACCGACCTCGTGCAGGCACCGGTGATGCGATCCGTGCTCTACCTGGCGATCGGTCTCGTCGTGATGATCTGGGGCATCGCGTCGCTCGTGAGTCACTGACCGCCCGGCGGTACCCTGACCGCCGATGGCCGAGATGCACGACACGACCGAGGAGTACCTCGAGACGATCTTCGAGATCGAGGAAGAGGGCATCGTGCCGATCCGCGCTCGCCTCGTCGAGCGCCTGCGGCTCTCGGCACCGGCGGTCTCGGAGACCGTGAACCGGCTCGTCGAGCAGGGCAACGTCGAGCTCCTCGACGACCGCCGCCTGCGGCTCACGCCGAAGGGCCGCGCGATCGCGCGTTCGATCGTGCGCCGCCACCGGCTCGCGGAACGACTCCTTGTCGACGTGATCGGGCTCGAGTGGGAGAAGGCACATCGCGAAGCCGACCGCTGGGAACACGCGATCTCGGCCGACGTCGAGGAGAAGCTCGTCGCGTTGCTCGGTGACCCCGCGACCTGCCCGCACGGCAACCCGATTCCGGGCTCGGCGCGCACGATCGACCGGACGGGCTCGGTCGTGCTGTCCGAGGCGGCCGAAGGTGCGGTGGTCGTCTCGCGCATCAGCGAACGGCTCGAGCTCGACGACGACGCGCTCCGACTGATCGCGTCCGCCCGGCTCACGCCGGGGTCGCCGGCGACGATCACCGAGCGCGACGCGGCCGGTGCGGTCACCCTGCGCACCGACGCGGGAGACCACGTGGTGCCGCTCGCGGTCGCGCGGTTGATGGAGGTCATGCCCGGCGGTGGTGCGCCGGACGTGGCCGCAGTCGCGGCCGGCGCCCGCGCGTCCTAGCGCGCGACCGCGCGGCGGATCTGCGTCAGCAACGAGCGTTGCCCGCGCGCCGTGGTGCAACGGAAGCGCTCGAAGTCGTCGGTGACGCGGACGTCCGCGTCGATGCCCGTCGGATCGTCGTGGAAGTGCAGGAACGCGCGTGAGCCGCGCGAGAACGCGCCGGGACGCTTCTCGATCAATCCGTCGACGTCCCGCAGCTCGGCGATGAAGCCCGCGAGGGTTGCGAGCGTCTCGGGCGTTGCGTGCCGCATCAAGTCGTCCCCTCGACGTGCAGCACCGCGGCGCCTGCGACCTGGTGGGTCGCGAGCGCGCGCAGCGCTTCGTCGGCGCGATCGAGCGGAAACGGCGTCGTCGTCACCTGGATCGGAATCTGCGCGGCGAGCGCGAGGAACTCCTCGCCGTCGCGACGCGTGTTCGCGGTGACACTGCGCAGCTCGCGCTCGCGGAACAGGTCGCGTTCGTAGGACAGCGACGGGATGTCACTGAGGTGGATGCCCGCGATCGCGGCGACACCGCCCGCGTCGAGCGCGTCGAGCGCGCGCGGCACCGACGTGCCCACGGGCGTGAAGACGATCGCCGATTGCAACGGCTCGGGACTCGGAGCCGACTCGTCCTGCGCCGACGCGCAGCCGAGCTCGAGGGCGCGCCGTTGCGCGGCGCGTGAGCGCGTGAAGACGTGCACGGTCGCGCCCTCGTGGAGCGCGACCTGCGCCGCGAGGTGCGCGGAGCCGCCGAACCCGTAGACGCCGAGCGCGCCGCCGGGTGGGAGCGCGCTGCGCCGCAACGCGCGGTAGCCGATGATGCCCGCGCAGAGGAGCGGCGCCGCGTGCTCGTCGTCGAAGACGGAGGGGATCGCGTACGCGTACTGCTCGTCGACGACCGCGGCCTCCGCGTAGCCGCCGTGCGCGTCCCAGCCGGTGAAGCGCGGATCGACGCACAGGTTCTCGTCACCGCGCGCGCAGAAGCGGCACACGCCGCATGTGTGCCGTAGCCACGCGATGCCGACGCGATCGCCGATCGCGAACCGCGGCGCGCCGTCGCCGCACGCGTCGACGACTCCGACGACCTCGTGTCCGGGCGTGATGCGTGCGTGGTGCGGCGCGAGGTCGCCCTCGGCGAGATGGAGGTCGGTGCGGCACACGCCGCAGGTCGAGACGCGCACGCGGATCTCGCCCGGGCCGGGTTCCGGTTCGTCGCGGTCGAGCCGCACGAGCGGAGCCGTGCTCGTCACGGGACCGGGGTGGTCGACGACCCAGCTGCGCATCGGTGCCAGCTTGCCCGGCGACTACGTTCGCTTCCAGGCGGCGAGGCGGGAGCGTGTGGCGTGCTGATCAGGCGGGCCGTCCTCGACGGCATCGTGGAGGGCCGGATCGACCTGGCGTTTCGCCGCCAGCGCCGGCCGACGGTGAAGACGGGCGGCGCGCTGAGGACGGTCGTCGGACAGCTCGCGATCGGACGGGTCGACGCGGTGAACGCGCGTCAGATCACGGCCGACGACGCGCGCCGCGCCGGGTATTCGTCGCGCGCGGAGCTGCTGCGCGAGCTCGCGCGCAAGGAAGACGGTCGGATCTACCGCGTCGAGCTCTCGCTCGCGGGACCCGATCCGCGGGCGGTGTTGCGCGAGTCGTCCGAGCTCGCCGACGCCGATGTCGCCGAGATCGATCGCCGCCTGACGCGTCTCGACGCCGCGAGCACGCACGGGCCGTGGACGATGGAGACGCTGCGGCTCATCGAACGACATCCCGCGACGCTCTCGACCGACATCGCCGCACTGGTCGGCCGTGAGCGCAAGCCGTTCAAGACCGACGTGCGCAAGCTGAAGGAGCTCGGCCTCACCGAGAGTCTGGAAGTCGGTTACCGAGTGTCGCCGCGCGGGCGCGCGTACCTTGCGCGCACCCATCGCTGACGCGCGTCAGCCGCCGGTCTTCGAGAAGTGTTGGTAGTCGGGTGAATGGAACCGACCGCCCCAATACCAACCGATCGCCGCGAACGCGTCGTTGAGCGCGGTGCCGGGCGCGGCCATGCCCGGGCGCACGTTCGTGCGGTCGACGAAGGCCGACGCCGCGGGCGGCTCGACCCGACCGTCGACGAGATACGGGTTCTCGACCGTGTTGACGTCGATGGCCTCGCCGTAGGCGTGCACGGACCACTTCGTCGTGTCCGCGACGAAGCGACAGTTGAAGCCGGATGTGTTGTCGGCCGCCATCGACACGTCGTCGCTCCCACCGAAGTCGGCGACGGGTCGCATCTGCCGAATGGGAAAGCGGGCGCGGAACAGTTGCGCGAACGCGTCGACGACGGGCGGCGCGACCGCGGCGTTCACGACCATCGTTCCGACGTGCGGCGCGCCGTCGAAGCCGATGTAGCTCAGGTGCAGCAGCCGCAACCCGTCGGGACCGACCGGGCAGCCCGCGTGGTAGGTGCTGCCGAGCTGCGCGGCGGTGACCGTGCTGATCGTGCCGGTGAAGGGCGCCGCGACGGTGGTCGACGGCGCGGCGCTGGTCGTGGTCGTGGCGGGCGTCGTCGTCGTGGTGCTCGGTGCGACGGTCGTCGCGGTCGTCGTTCGTGACCTCGACGCCGCGTGCGGTGCGCTCGACGAGTGAGCACAGCCGGCGAGCGTGAGCGTGAGCGCGGTCGCGAACACCGCGCGGAGTGGCGGTCGCCGCACCCGGCCTACGCTACCGAGCGGATGCCAGCTCGAACTCCCGCGTACTTCGGCGCGCTCGCGCTCGCCGTCGCGCTCACCGCGTGCGGCGGTTCCTCGAAGCACGCCGAGACGGCGTCGACCGCGAAGCCGCGCACGACCACGACCGCGTCGACCACCACGACGTCGGCGACGACCACGTTGCCGCCGACCACGTTGCCGCCGACCACGATGGCTCCGCCGGCGACCGCGCCGCCGACCGCGCCGGCGACCACGACGCCGCCACCGACGAGCCCCCCGACGACCGCAGCACCCCCGCGTCCGTTGATCGACCAGCTCGTCGGTGTGGGGAACGCGCAACAGATCGTTGCGGTCGACGCGTCCGGATACGGAACGTCGTACGCAACGCTCACCGCGTGGCAGCGCGGCGCGAGCGGATGGCAGGAGGTCTTCGGCCCGTGGACCGCGCGCGTCGGTCGCAACGGCTTCGCGCCGATCGGTGCGAAGCGCGAGGGCGACGGCCGGACGCCGTCGGGCGCGTACGGGTTCTCGTTCTTCTTCGGCCGGCTCGCCAACCCCGGCGTGCACTACGAGTACCGGTCGATCCCCGGCTCGTGGATCGTGTGGGACGACGACTCCGCGAGCCCCAACTACAACCTCTGGATCGACACCCACGCACAGTCGGCCGGCGCGAATCCTGAGCCGATGTACGTGTCGGCGTACGACTACGGCGCCGTGATCGCGTACAACACCGCGCGCACGCCGGGGCTCGGCAGCGCGATCTTCTTCCACGTGTCCGACGGCTCGTCGACCGCGGGCTGCGTCGCGCTCCCGGTGTCGGAGCTCGTGTCGGTGTTGCGGTGGCTCGATCCCGCGCGGTCGCCGCGCATCATCATGGGGACGACCGCGACGATCACGTCCTAGCGACGCGCCGCGTCGCGCTGTGTCATCACGCGTCCGAGCATCGCTTCGAGCCGCGCGCCGTCGCGCGTGTCGAGATGTCGTCCGAAGTGCTCGTGCACCGCGGCTTCGTACACGCGGTTCGCGCGCTCGTACGCGCGCCGCCCGCGCGCGGTCGTGACGAGGATCGCGGCGCGCCCGTCGTCGGGATCGGCGCGGCGTTCGACGATGCCGTCGGTCTCCATCCGCTGCACGAGCCGGCTCAGGCCCGGCTGGCTGTAGCGCGGGTGCATGAGCCGTTGCAGCTCGGAAAGCCGGATCCGGTGTGCCGGTTCCGAGCGCTCGAGATAGGCCAGCGCGGAGAACACCCCGGAGTCGATGCCCGCCTCGTCGCCGAGCCGGCCCACGACGTCGTGCAGCACGCTCTGATACACCGCGACCAGCGCGCTCCAGGCGCCGATCGGGTCGGCGTCGGTCACCCGGTGACGGTGCGGGGATCGTCGAGCAGCAGCTCGAACTCGCCCGCGACGCGGCGGTGCAGCGACTGCTCGATCGTGTCGAACAGCATCGGGGGTGGCAGCACGCAGTCCTCGCACGACACCGAGTCGAGCACCAACGCGAGCCTCACCCGCGCGGTGCGCGGGTCGGCGTCGACGATCGTGAGGTCGGCGCCGTCGGCGCGCAGGATGCGCGCGACCTCGTCGACCGCGCTCGTGACCTCGGCCTCGAAGCGTGCGTGCGCGGCGGTCGTCATCGCACGACGGCGCGCGACTGCATGAAGCTCTCGCCGAAGCTCGGCAGTGCGATCGCGTGCAGGCTGCCGAGGCCGCCGCACACCATCGGCACGATCTGGTCCGGTCGCTCCACGAGGTGCACGCGGCCCTGCGCGTCGACGCGCCCGCGGTCGCGCAGCATCTTCGCGTTCCCTTCGGGCCACAGGTCGACGGGCTGGCACGCGTGCTCGCGCAGGTACGCCTGCAGGTCGTCGACATCGGGGAACGCAGCGCCGAAGCGCTCCGCCCACATGGGGTTGAACGCGACCACGACCTCGCCGTTCTGGGGGTTGCCGAGGTACATGTTGGCGAGCGGATAGGCGATGCTCTTGGCGATGAGGTAGAGCAGGTCGCGCGGGTCGTCGTTGTGGATGTCGGCCATCGGGAACGTGCCCTTGCCGCCGTGCACCGTGACGACGTCCTGCTCGGCGCGAAAGCCACGCCGCACCGCGAGTGACGGCCACGGCGAGCGCTCTTCCCACTCCCCGATGCAGAAGCCGAGCCGCGCGGGCTGGCCGAACACCGATTTCGTGGTCTCGCCCGCGCGCTGCCCGCCGATGTTGCGCAGGCAGAGCGCGACCGCGCGCCCGATGGTCATCGACCCGCGACCTGCGGCACCGCCCATGCAGCTCGCGCGGTAGTCGATCGCGAGCTCGTCGCGGCACGGGCCGTTCACGATGAGCATCGGGAACACGCTCGAGGTCGTGGTGGTGAGACCGAAGGCGTTCCACTCCGGTTCCGACAGCGCTTCGAGCGCGGCGAGGACGACCGCGAACGCCGCGGGCTCGACACCGGCCATCGCGGCGTTGATCGCGACGAGCTCGACGGTCGCGACGCCGTTGACGGGCGGGAGCACGCACAGCACGTGATCCGCCGGGTACGGCGACGCCGCGAGCAACGCGTCGACCGCGTCGTCGGTCGCGGGGAGCAGAGGAACGCCGTCGCCCCAGTGCTCGTCGAGCGCACGCGTGTACTGCGCGCGCGGATCGGCCGCGATCTCGACCCGTTCGCTCGTGAGCGTCACACCGACACCCCGAGCAGCTCGAGCACCTTCGGGTAGTACTCGTCGGCGATCGCGCGCAGCTCGTCCTCCGGTCGTGCCTCGAGCGGATACGGCAGTACGAGGATCTTCAGGTCGCGATGACCGAGGTGCGTCGCGACGTTGCGCCCGTGCACGAGGAACTCCTCGCAGACGATCGCGACGACGGGTTTCGAGTGCGCTTCGACGACGACCGCGTCCTTGATCGTGAACGTCGTGCAGGAGCCGCACGTGCCGAGGCCGATGATCGCGGCGTCGGTCGTGTTCGCGAGCTCTTCGATCTCCTTGCGGTCCTCGGCGCCGGGCTGCCCCATCTGCGCGCCGGTCTCGACCTCGATCGTCGATGCGCCCTCGCCCTGCAATCGCTCGGACCAGATGCTCGAGATGAGCTGCCACGAGCGCCAGGCGCGGTCGGCGCGCACTCCGATCGTCAGCCCCCCGACGGGGCGGTCGAGCGTGAAGGCCGGTGCGCTCTCGTCTCCGGCCGGTTCGGCCGTCGGTCGACGCACCCAGATCGTGTCGGTGTCGGTCATGCCGGGAGGATACCGGTTGTATGCGGCCGCATACAACGTGCCAGCCGGAGAAAGCGAAGGAGCCCCGGCCATGGCGACCGGGGCTCCTCGCAGGATCGGGTGCTGATCTACTTGCAGAGACCCGGGGTGGTCCCGCAGTGGTTGAGCCGCACGCTCGTGCCGACGTCGGTCCCGTCCGAGGCCACGTCGCTCGAGTTGTTGTTGAACGTGTTCTTGCTGATCACGTCGTTCGTCGGCGGGGTCGGCCCGAAGCTGACGAGCACCACACCACCGGTGAACGCGGTGTCGCCGCCGGGCTGGTTGCCGCTGATCACGTTCGACTGGATGTTCGTGTCGTTCGCACCCGCGAGCGCGACGCCGATCCCCGACAGCGCCGGCCCCTCGTCGGCCGGGCACGCCCGAGTGTTCGACAGGATCGTGTTGTGACGGGCGGTCACGTTGCCGGCCGGCCCCGGGTTGTCGGCGAGCACCAAGATCCCGGCGCAGTTGCCGCGGATGTCGTTGTCCTGCACGGTCACGCCTTCGGAGTCACGCACGAAGACGCCGAAGCCGCCGTTGTGCGCGACGTTGGCGCGGATCAGGCCGTTCGCGTTCGGCGAGTCGCCGAGGTAGAAGTCGGCCTCGCCGCCACCGGTCGACGTGTTGTGCAGCATGCGCGTGTTCACCGTCTGGAACGCGGCCATGCCGTACTCGTCGTTGTCGCGCGCGGTGTTGCGCAGGTACGTGAGGTTGGTCTGGTTGATCGCGAAGATGCCCGTGTCGGGGAACCCGACGACGGTCATTCCTTGCACGGTCACTCCGTCGAGCACCGGAGCTTCGGGATCGCCGGGGTCACCACCGAAGATGCAGATGCCGTCGCCGACCGCTCCACCTTCCCTGCAGTCCATCCCCTTCGCGTCGGCCGGCGGCACGAGCTTCGCGCCCTGACCGACGAGCTTGATTCCCGACACGTGGATGCCGACGCTCTGCGCGTACGTGCCGGCCGCGACCACCACGGTGTCGCCCGGTGCGGACGCGTTCACCGCGGCCTGGATCGACTCACCGGGATGCACCACGCGCGTCGTCGCGGCTTGCGCGCCGGTCGCGAACGCGACGGGAGCGAGCAGTCCGACGACGAACATTGCCGAAAGAGAACCCACCATTTTTCGCATCATTGCGTATCCCCCTCCGTAGGCTGGTCCTACCGGGGCGGACACTTATCACGCGCTTCGTCACCCGCTCGTCGCGCGACGCGTGTGACGTGAGTGCGATCGCGATGATCGCGATGTTCAGGATGCGGCGGGCATGTCCTGCGCGTCGGTGTGCGCGCCGACTGCGGACGGGACCGCGCGCAGCTGGCGACCTTTCGTGCGCAGGTAGTCGTGCACCTGTGTCACCGCGAGCGGCCGGCAGAAGTAGTAGCCCTGCGCGAGGCGGCAACCCGCGCCGGTGAGGAAGCCCGCCTGCTCGGGCGTCTCGATGCCTTCCGCGATCGTCGTGAGCTGCAGACGCTGACCGAGATCGATGATCGCGCGCACGAGATCCGCGCCCGCGAGCTCCGCGTCGAGCCCCTCGATGAACGAGCGGTCGATCTTGAGGAAGTCGACCGGCAGCTGCCGCAGATAGCTGAGCGACGAGTAGCCCGTGCCGAAGTCGTCGATGGCGAGGCGCACACCGAGTCGCTTCAGCGCCTGCAATTGCTCGGTCGACGTGTCGATGTCGTCGAGCAGCATGCTCTCGGTGAGCTCGAGCGTGAGCCGCGCCGGCTCGACGCCGGTCTCGCGCAACACGCGCTCGACCGTCGCGACGAGGTCGGGCGCGATGAGCTGCCGCCCCGACACGTTGACGCTCACGGTGAGTCCCTCGCCCGCGATGCCCATGTCGTCCCACTCGACGAGCTGCCGGCACGACTCCTCGAGCACGTACTCGCCGATCGCGACGATCAGGCCGGTCTGCTCGGCGAGGTTGATGAACTCGATCGGGTCGATCGTCCCCCGTTCGGGGTGGTTCCATCGCACGAGGGCCTCGAACCCGTGCGCGTCGAGCGACGCGAGCTCGATGATCGGCTGGAAGCACACGTCCATCTCGCGGCGTTCGAGGGCGTGGCGCAGGTCGGCGATCAACGCGCTGCGCTCGACGACACGGCTGTGCATCGACGACTCGAACAACTTGTAGCGCGCCTTGCCGTCGGTCTTCGCGCTGTACATCGCGATGTCGGCGTTGCGCATGAGCTCGCTGCTCTCGCCGACGATCTCGTCGGTCGCGGCGACGCCGACGCTTGCCGACACGACGATCTCCGAACCCTGCACCATGATCGGGCGGTTGAGCCGGTGCTGGATACGGTCGGCGGCCTCGAGCGCCTCGGCGACGCTCGCGTCCTCCATGAGCACCGCGAACTCGTCACCGCCGAGCCGCGCGACGGTGTCCGAGAGCCGCACGCACATCGCGAGGTCTGCCGCGACGTGCCGCAGGAGCTCGTCGCCTTCGCGATGCCCGAGCGTGTCGTTCACGGCCTTGAAATCGTCGAGGTCGATGAAGAGCACCGCGAGCGGGTTGCCGATGCGCGTCGCACGCGACACCGCGTGCTCGAGCCGGTCGCCGAAGAGCGCACGGTTGGGAAGCCCGGTGAGCGAGTCGTGGAACGCCTGGTCGGTGAGCTGCTCCTCGAGCTGGCGGCGCTGCGTGACGTCGCGCGTCGTGAGGACGATGCCCTGGAGCACGCGGTCCTCGGTGAGGTCGGCGCCCGCGGTCTCGGTGTAGCGCCACGTGCCGCTGCGATGGCGCATGCGCACCTCGAGGTGCGCGGTCGGCTTCGTCGCGGTGGCCATGTCGACGAGGAACGTCTCGATGAGTGCGATCTCGTCGGGATGCACGAAGCTCAGGATGTTCACGCCACTCAGCTCGTCGGGTCGGTAGCCGAGCACTTCGCGCACGGACGAGCTCACGGACAGGATCTCGCCCGACCGGTTCACGACGCTGATCACGTCGGACACGTGCTGGATCACGGTCTGCAGTCGTTCCTCGCTGCTGCGGAGCTCCGCGGTGCGCCGTTCGACCGTCTCCTCGAGGCCGCGGGTGAGGCTGTGGTTCTCGCGCAGCACGACGAGCTGACGCACGGTGATCGCGAGGAACAGCACGATCGCGGTCCACAACAGCAGACCGCGCAGCGCGATGCCCCCGATGGCGTCGGCGAGGATGAACGTGCCGCACAGGAGGACCGCCGGGTACGGCAGCCAGCCCCGCCACCACGGGGCGTCCTCGAACTCCTCTTCGGCGGGTGCCTCGGACTCCGCCGCGGGACTGAAGGCAGCGAGTGCGAGGAGCAAGAAGCCGAGCACCCAACCGGTGTCGATGAGGTTGCCCGACGCGTGGTGCTCCTGATTCATGAAGTACGCGTAGGTGCCGTCGGAGACGGCGATCGCGACGAGCGCGATTCCGACGAGGCCGAACGGCACACGCCGGGTCGCGAAGTGACTCGCGGCGATGATGACGAGCGCGAGGATCGCGAAATCGCCCATCGGGAACGCGACCCCGACGACCTGTTGCAGCGCGGAGTGCCCGTGACCCGCGGCGTAGAGGCGGTCGCGCAGCAGGAACCAGCCGACGAACAGCATCGACGAGGCGACGATCACCGAATCGACCGCGATGCGGGCCTGCGCGACCGGCCGGACGTCCTGCGGGACGAGCGACACGATCGCGCACGCGATCGCCGGTACCGCGAGGAAGAACCCGAGGTCGGCGAACGACGGGAACGGCGCGCGGTGGCCGAGCAGCTCGTAACCCGACCAGACGAGCTCGCCGCCGGCCCACACGAACGCGGACGCGCTGAGCCACCACCAGAAGTAGCGGACGCGGTCGGTGATCCGCCGCGAGCGGTAGCGGCCGGCGAAGCCCGCGAGCAGCGCGGCGCCGGCCTGGCCGAGGTCGTCGAAGAGCCGCGTGCCGTGGCTGACGGGACCCGCGACGAGCATCACGAAGAAGGCCGTCACCGTCACCGCGGCGAGCACGCCGAGCGCACAGAACCGGCGCGAGGTCTTCCAGGTCGCGCGGGTTCGATCCCACACGCCGTGACCGTCGAGTTGCACGTACACCCATCGGTCCGCGGGCCCGGGGGCTTGATGCGAACGGGTGGGCCCGCCGGCTCAGGCGAGCGTGCCCGAGGCTGCGAGCCGGGAGAAGGCCAGGGCGGCGGCCACGGCCAGGTTGAGGGAGTCGACGCCGGGGGCCATCGGGATCCGGATCCGCTCGTCGGCCGCGGAGAGGGCCTCGCTGCTGAGGCCGGGTCCTTCGGCGCCGATGAGCACCGCGATCCGGTCGCCCGTGCCGGCCTCGACGGCGTCGAGGGGGCGCGCCGGTGGCTGCGGCGTGAGCGCCAGGCGGCGGAAGCCGAGGGTGCGCAGCCGGTCGAGCGCGCCCGGCCACGGGGTCGCGCGGGTCCACGGCACGTGCAGCACGTGCCCGATCGAGACCCGCACCGTGCGCCGGTAGAGCGGGTCGCTGCACTGCGGGCAGAGGAGCACCGCGTCGAAGCCGAAGGCGGCCGCGTTGCGGAACAGCGCGCCGAGGTTCTCGTGGTCGTTCACGCGTTCGAGCACGGCGACGCGGCTCGCGCCCGCGAGCACGGTCTCGAGGTCGGGGAGCGGCGCGCGGTCGGCGGACGCGAGCGCGCCGCGGTGCAGGTCGAAGCCGACGGTCTCGCGCATCACCGCGGGCGTCACGACGTGCACCGGCGCGTCGAGCCCATCGAGGACGTCGGCGAGCGCATCGTGTTGCGCGGGGGTCACGAGAACCGAACGCACGCGATACGAGGAGGCGAGCAACGCGCGCACCGCGAGCGGTCCCTCGGCGACGAAGAAGCCGACGTCGGCTTCGACGCGCTTGCGCAGCTCGGGATCGTTGAGGAGAACGAAGTCGGCGAGGTGCTCGCCGGTCACCCGGGGAGCTGGCCGTACGCGCTCGTCGCGCGGAGGCGGACGACGAGCCGACGTTCCGCGACCATCGCGGCGCGGTACTCGTCCCAGTTCGGGTGCTCGCCCGACAGCGCGCGGTAGACGTCGACCAGCTCGTCGGCCGTCGCGTCGTCGGGCCGCTCGGCGACCGGCGACAGCTCGGCTTCGCCGTCGAGCACGGCGTAGATCCAGTGGCTCTCGCCGTGCACGTAGAGCAGCGCGCGCGGGTCGCGGCGCAGGTTCTTGGTCTTGGCGCGCCCGTCGGTGACGGAGATGCGTGCGACGCCGTCGGTACCGATGGCGTACACGATGTTCGAGATCTGCGCGCGGCCGTCGCGCCGCAGGGTCGTCAACGCGCCTTGGTGACGGGCGCGGGCGAAGTCGAGGGCGGCGGCGAGCTCCATGCCGCCGACACTACGCCCGGGCGTCGACGCGATCGGCGGGCGCGTTCGTGCTTCGTTGGGTCGCGAGCACACCCGCCGTCGCGACCACGACGGCGGTGCCGAGACCGATCGCCCAGCCCGCGAGCACGTCGGTCGGCCAGTGCACCCCGAGCACGAGCCGGCCCACGCCCGCGGCGATCGAGACCGCGACCGCGGCCGCGCCGACGACCACGCGTTGCGCGGGCCGGTGCACGAGCACCGCGCCCACGACGATCGCAACACCCACCGCGAGCGCGGTCGCGTCCGCGGCGTGGCCCGACGGGAACGACGAACCGATCCCGCGCTCCACACCCCAGCGGAAGTACGTGTTCGGACTCGCACGCGGGATCGCGAGCTTCGTCATCTCGACCAGCGCGCCCGTGAGCAGGAGCGAGGCGAGCGGCACCGCGCAGAGGACGGGATGCACTCGCAGGATCCGCAGTGCCACCGCGGCGAGGAGCGCCAGGACGACGAGCACTTGCAGCGTGCCGAGGTCGGCGAGCGCGCGTGACGCGTCGACGAGCATCGGCGTGTCGTGCGTGCGCACGAGGTGCAGGCCGCGACGGTCGAAGCGCACGAAGCCGACGCCGTGGTGCACGAGGAGCGCAAGGACCGCGGCGACGATCACCGACGCGGCGACGACGAGCGCGGCCGCGACGAGGGGTGCGGCGGGCTCGCCCGGCGGGCCCGGGGCGTGGTCGGTCGCGGTGCTCACGTGCCGACCCGGCGCACGCTCAGGACCGAGCACTTCAGGCGCGTCGGCGGCGTGTGATTCGGCGCGAGGCCGAATCCGCCCATGCGCAGTGAGTGATAACCGGGAACCCGCTTCGAGTGCAGCACCGTCTCCGAGAACTTCTTCGCCCCGCTCACCCATTGCACGTCGACGTAATACGTCCACGCGATCGGGGAGTGGTTCAGCACGCTCAGCGTGACGCCGCCCGCATAGAGGCTCTTCCAGTAGTTGCAGCCGGTGATCTTCACGTCCTGCATCGGCGGGTACCTGGCGTCGACTGAGCCCGGTGCCGCGCTGCTGGTGGGCGATCCCTTCCCGCCGCCCCCGCCGTGTGCGCGCTGCAGGCCGAAGACGATCGCGACGATGGCCAACGCGATCAGCGCGACGTCACCGGCGCGCCGGAGGACCCGGCGCAGTCGGCTACGCCGCTTGCGCCATCTCCGCGCGGTCTCTTCGCGCGCGCGGTTGGGACCCAGAGTTGGGACGGGCGTTTCGGACATGCTCGGGAGATTCCGTCCTCCGGCCGTCGGGCCGACCGTGAGGGAAGGGACGGTAGTGGAAGCGACGACCATGGTTCCCGCGCGCGCGTGCATCCGCAATCCGGCGCCGGGGCGGCGATACCGTCACCGCGAGCGGCGCGACCGCCTTCGCGACCCGGTCGACCCGCCCGCCCGTGACCCGTTCTGCCCCGCACGCTCCCGACGCTTCTCGGCTCCGGATGCTGTGGGCGCGCGTGCGCGGACGCTCCGGCGACGACGGTCGTGACGCCTGCGGCGAGCCGTGGATGCTCGGCTTCGACGTCGTGGGCTCCGAGGTCTTCGGGTCGTCCGGCGGTCGGTCCGGGTCCGAGACGTTCGAGCGTCCCGAGGTCCACGACCCGGAGCGGGCCCACGTGCTCGTGGGTCGCGACGTCGACGACCATGCCGCCCCGGCGCTCCATCCCGAACCCGAGCCGTCCCTCGACGCGGTCGAGCCGGCCCCGCCGCCGCCCGTCGAACCGGTCGACGACGACCGGGCGCTCGTCGACGCGCTCCATCGCGTTGCCGACTCGTTCGAGCGGGTGGCCGAGAGCCTCGACGCGGACCGCCGCGCCCGCCGCGAGACGCTCGACGACGTCGACACAGTCCTCCGGGCGCTCGTCGGCGAGCTGCGCTCACCCGCGGCGGTGCCGCCCGTCGTCCTCGCGGGCACGATCGACGCGACCGACGCGGCGCGCCCGCTGGAGCCGGGCGCCGACACCATCGATCTCACGGCCGACGCCGACCGCCGCCCGTTCGAGCGCGCCCGCCGCCGCTGACGAGCGCGGTCGCTCGCGTCTGAGCGCGCGACCGGAGCGAGCGGCACGACCTTGCTGGTCGGCGGAGGCGTTGGTCGCGGCGGGCGCAGCGGGCGCAGCGGGCGCGACGAAGACGATCCCGCGCGAGGGTGGCGGCGTGGCGGAGCCCGGACTGCTCGACGAGCTGCGTGCGCTCGGCATCGAGCGGGGCGATCTCGTCGCGCTCGCGGTCGCGCCCGGTGTCGGGTACGCGTGCGCGACCGAGACCGCGTCGGCGGCGCGCGCGGGGGAGGCGGCCGACGACGTGGCGCGCATCGAAGCGGAGCTGCGGCCGCGCTGGGTGATGTGGTCGAACGGGACCGCGCGCGTCCTCGTCGAGGCGGGCGTGCGGGTCGCGACCGCGTGGGACCTCGCGGCAGTGCATCGCATCCTGCGCGGCGGGTGGAACGCCGAGCCCGATCGCATCTGGGTCGACGCGCACCGGCTCGCACCGGACGGCATCCCGACCGACCGGCCTCCGGATCTGTTCAGCGAGCTCGACACCGACGCCGGCGACCCCGAGGAGCCGGTCCGACGCGACGGCTACCTGCGCGCCGACTGGGCGCGCGGCGAGTGGGCCGTGTCCCTCGCGCGGGTCGCGCGCTGGGCGCAGCTCGCGGCGCGCCTCGCCGAGCACCAGCAGCGCGACCTCGCGACGATCGATCGACCCGCGGCCGCGTCGCTCGCGCGGTCGGAGTCGGCGGCCGAGCTGCTCTGCGCGGAGCTCTCGGTCGACGGGCTGCCGGTCGACCTCGCGGTCGCGCAGGAGCTCATCGCCGGCGCGGTGGGTCCGCGCCCGCGTTCGGAAGCCGATGCGCAGCGCACCCGGGACGCGCGCGACGCCGCGGTGCTGCGCCATCTGCCCGCGGGCGCGGCGTTCGACCTCCGAAGTCCCGGTCAGGTGAAGTCGATGCTCGGTGCGGTCGGCATCGAGGTTCCCGACACGCGCGCCGCGCGATTGGAGAGCGTGCGCGCCGCGCATCCCGTCGTCGACGCGCTGCTCACGTGGCGCAAGGGCGAACGGATCGCGACGACCTACGGCTATGCCTGGCTCGACGAGAACGTGCACGACGGCCGCTTGCGCGGCGCGTGGACGGGATGCGACGGCGCCGCGGGCCGGATGACGGCATCGGCCGGGCTCCACAACCTGCCGGCCGACATGCGCGCCGCCGTCGTCGCCGAGGCCGGGCACGTGTTCGTGCGCGCCGACCTCGGACAGATCGAGCCGCGCGTACTCGCCGCGGTCTCCGGTGACGCCGCGTTGGCACGCGCGACGCAGGCCGACGACCTCTACGCGCCGGTCGCGGCGGCGCTCGACGTCGACCGCGCGACGGCGAAGGTCGCGGTCCTCGGCGCGATGTACGGGCAGACGACCGGCCACGGCGCGCGGGCGCTGCGCCGGCTCGACGACGCGTATCCGGTCGCGATGGCGTACCTGCAGGAGGCGGACCGCGCCGCGCAGGCCGCGCAGGCGTTGCGGACCTACGGCGGCCGGCTCATCCCGATGGGTTCGCTCGCGGCCGACGCCGAGCTCGATCCCCACGACGCGCGTGCGCGCGTGAGCGCGCGTGGTCGCTACGGACGCAACGCAATGGTGCAGGGCGCGGCCGCGGAGCTGTTCAAAGCGTGGGCGGCGACCGTGCGGGCGCGTGGCGCGGAGCTCGACGCGCGCATCGTGCTCTGCCTGCACGACGAGCTGCTCGTACACGTCCCGGCCACGAACGGCGCCGACGCGGCGCAGCTCGTCACGGATTGTCTCCAGGAGGCCGCGAGCCGGTGGGCCCCGGACGGCTCGGTGCGCTTCATCGCCGAGGTATCCGTGATCGCGCGCTGGTCCGACGCCAAGGGTTGAGGAGCAACGCTCACGGTGTCGCCGGGAGCGCGAAGCGTTCGAAGAAGCGCCACATCACTTCGTTCGCGTCGAGCAGCGTCGTGCCGCGACCGACGCCGTCGAGCAGCCAGGTGTTCCGCGGTCCGGTGTTGAAGGGTGCGCCCGGCCACACGTGTCCCGAGCCGCGCAGCTTCCAGAGCGCGACCTCGCTGCCGCCGCGGCAACCCGAATAGGTCACGAGCGTCGCGCCGAGGCCGGCCGACGCGCCGGTGCCGACGATGGGCGTCCCGACGCGCGGGGTCGCGTCGCAGTGGTCGGCGCGCACCCACGCGTGGATCCCGTCCATCACCGAGTAGCGGTCGGGCGGCGTTGCGCCCGATGCTCCCTCGAACCGTGCGATCGGGTCGTCGACGCTGTGGAACTCGAGCGTGGGGACCGGGCGCTGCGGATGGATGGTCGGGAGCTCGAGCTGTCCCGCGACCGACGCGATCGCCGCGATCCGCGTCGACGCCTGCGCGGCCATCGCGTACGCCATCATCCCGCCGTTCGACATGCCGGTGACGTACACGCGTCGCAGGTCGACGGGTGTGTGCGCGGCGACATCGGAGATCACACTGAGCAGGAAGTCGACGTCGTCGAGGTGGTTCGTGCTCGGATCGCCGCAGCACGCGCCCGCGTCGAACCCGTACTGCGCGTCGCCGGCGACCGGATCCGGCGTGAGCTGCTTCGCGATGCGGGTGCCGTCGGGATAGGCGACGAGATACCCGTCGCGATCCGACGACGCGTCCATGCCGGTCTGCAGCTCCTGGATCGTCGCGTTCTGCGTCGCGCCGTGCAGGTTCAGCACGAGCGGGAGCGGCGATCCCCGGCGCGCCGCGGGCGGGACGTGGAGCCGGTAGTCGCGCGTCCGGCCCCCGACCGTGATCCGGTAGACGGACGCACCGGCGCGCGACGCGAGCGGGCGGGTGGCGCGCGGCAGCGTGGTGGTGGGTGCGGCGGTCGACGGAGCCGACGACGTCGCCTTCGTCGCGGGCTTCGATCCGCTCGAGCACGCCGCGAGCGCGGTGACGACGATGACGACGATGACGACGACGAGCGCGATTCGCTTCACGGCTGGGCATCCTGCCCGCTCGACGGACCGCGCGCGGGCGACTCGGCCGCGGCGCCTTCAGATCGGGCGGCTCCGGCCGACGGGTCGAAGGTGCGACTCGTGAACCTTCGAGCCAACGTGAGCTGCGCCCGCTGCCGGCGACGCCTCTACGCGGGCGACTGCGTGGCGTGGGATCGGGCGTCGCGGACGGCATGGTGCGAGGTGTGCGCGCCGTACCTCGACGCGATGATGGAGCGGTGGCCCGTACCGACCCGCCGGCTTCGCTCGATGCAGTCCGCGCCCTCGCGCTGACGCTGCCCCGCTCGTACGAGGCAGTCGTGCGCGGTCGCGTGAAGTTCCGCGTCGGCCGCATCGTCTACCTCGCGTTCTCGCACGACGAGACGCTCATGGGCTTCGCGTTCCCGAAGGAGGAGCGAGAGGCGCTCGTCGCGTCGGAGCCCGCCAAGTTCCTCATGCCGAGCGCGTCCGATCTCCGGTATCAGTGGTGCGTCGTCCGGCTCGCGGCGATCGACGCGGTCGAGATGCGCGAGATCGTGCTCGACGCGTGGCGCATGGTCGTACCCAAGAAGGTCGCGGCCGCGCATCGGACCGACTAACCGACCGCGGCCCGCTTGCGCGCGAGCAGGTCGCGTTCGGCCGCGTTCGTCGCCAGCGCGATGGCACGGTCGTAGGCAGCATGCGCGTCGTCGACGCGCGCGAGACGCGCGAGCAGATCGGCGCGCGCGGCATGGAAGAGGTGGTACTGCTCGAGCTCCTCGAGCGCGTCCACCGCCGCGAGCGCGACTCCCGGCCCGTCGAGCTCTGCGAGCGCGACCGCGCGGTTGAGCGCGACGACCGGACTCGGCGCGAGCACCATCAGCTGGTCGTAGAGCGCGACGATCTGTGACCAGTCGGTGGTGTCCGCGGTCGCGGCGTCGCTGTGCACCGCGTTGATCGCGGCCTGGATCTGGTACGGGCCGGGCTGGTTGCGGCGCAGGCACCGACGCACGATGTCCTGACCCTCGACGACGAGCGCGCGGTCCCACGCACCGCGATCCTGATCGGCGAGCAGCACCATCGTCCCGTCGTCGGCAGTACGCGTCGCGCGCCGTGACTCGGTGAGCAGCAGCAGCGCGAGCAGACCGAAGACCTCGGGCTCGTCGGGCATCAGCTCCGCGAGCAGGCGTGCGAGGCGCACGGCTTCCGCACAGAGGTCGGCCCGGGTGAGCTGTTCGCCCGTGGTCGCGGTGTAGCCCTCGTTGAACACGAGGTAGATCACCGCCAGCACCGAGCGCAGGCGTGCCGGCAGCTCCGCGTCGCGCGGGACGCGATACGGGATCTTCGCGTCGCGGATCTTGCGCTTCGCGCGCACGAGGCGCTTCGCCATGGTCGCCTCCGGGACGAGGAACGCCCGCGCGATCTCGGGCGTCTCGAGACCGCCGAGCAACCGCAGCGTCAGCGCGATCTGCGCCGCGGGCGCGAGCGACGGGTGACAGCAGGTGAAGACGAGTCGGAGGCGGTCGTCGCTCATCTCGCCCTCCGGTTGATTCGGCTCGGCTTCCTCGTGGAGGAGCGCGGCCTGCGCGTGACGATCGTGCCGGGACGCTTCGCGGCGGAGGCGGTCGATCGCACGGTTGCGGGCGGTCGTGGTGAGCCAGCCGCCGGGATTGGGCGGCAGCCCGTCGACCGGCCAGCGCTCGGCCGCCACGACGAACGCCTCCTGGGCCGTCTCTTCGGCGATGTCGATGCTGCCGAAGAGACGGACCAGGGTGGCGACGACCCGACCCGACTCTTCACGGAAGATCCGGTCGAGGTCGATGGCGGCGAGCGGCACGGCCGGTTCAGTCCGTCGCGGGCTCGGCCTCGAACGGGCGAACCTCGACCGGGCCCTCGCACGCGGTCGCGGCCTTGACGGCCCATTCGAGCGCGGCGTCGAGGTCGGGGAGCTCGAGGATCCAGAAGCCGCCCATGAGCTCCTTCGTCTCCGCGAACGGTCCGTCGGTGATGACGGGGTCCGCGTCCTTGGTCGCGCGCACGACGGTGGCGGATTCGGGGCTCACGAGGCCGCCGCCGAACACCCACACGCCGGTCGATTGCATCTCGGCGTTCACGGCGTCGACCTGGCCGAACATGCGCTGCATGTCTTCGGGACTCTCGGGGATCGGATAACGGTCGGTGTGCCAGACGGAGAGCATGTACTGGGTCATGGTGCGGGTCCTTTCGGGCGTGCGGGCGAAGTCTCGCCTGCGGGCGTGTGGGTGTCAGTCGGAGAGACGGGACGCGAGCGCCGGGATGACGATCGCGGCGGCGAGCACGTGCGAGAGCACGAGCGCGACCTTCGTGGAGACGTGCGCGTCGGCGGTGAGGTCCGGGCCGAACGACGCGAGGGTGAGTGCGACCGTCGTGACGAGGAACGTGCGGAGCGGGCGCGTGGCGCGCCGGGCGAGGATCGCCGCGATCGCGGTGCCGATCAGCGCGGCGACGAACGTCACCTCGCCGAAGCCCGGCGTCGGGATGGCCTTGCCGGAGATCGCGAACGACACACCGGCCGCGTGCACCGCGGCCGCGTAGGCGGTCGTCGCGACTGCGGCGGTGGCGCCGGCGACGAGTCCGGTGCGGGCGACGGGGTGGCGCACCGACTCGGTGGTGGTCGTCGGCGCCGTGAAGGTGGTGACGGTCATGGGGTGCTCCCTTCGGTGGGGCCGACCCGGTGCCGGCTCTCACCCGGAGCTACGAACGACCTCGCCGCCAGAGGACAGGCCCCTCGAAGAACGTTCCAAGAATTACGCGCGGGCCGCCTTGCGGGCCGCGGACCAGCCCCATGCGGCCGCCGCGATCGACGCCACGCCGCCCATCACGAGCGGCGCCCGGGCTCCGGCGAGGTCGGCGATGATGCCCACGAGGGGGCCGCCGATCGGTGCCGAGCCGACGAGCAACACGGCCTGAAGGGCGAGGATCCGGCCGTGCATCGACGGGTCCGCCTCGACCTGCACGATCGCGGTCGTCGCGGTCATGTACATGATGCTCGTGACGCCCACGAGCAGCACCGCGGGGATCGCGAGCGCGATGTTCGGCGCCGGCGCGAGCAACAGGTTCGCGATGCCGAACGCGGCCGCGCCGATGAGGATGTGACGCAGACGCACCAGGCTGCGACCCGCGACGACGAGCGCGCTGACGAGCGCGCCGGTGCTGAAGAGCGAGTACAGCAACGTGAACGCAGCGTCGCCGCGATGCAACGAGTGCTCGACGAACAGCGGGAGCCCGACGTTCAAGTTGTAACCGAGCACGCCGACGACCGCGAGCATGATGAACGAGATACGCAGGTTCGGCTGGCTCGCGACGTAGCGCAGCCCCGCGCGGATCTCGCCCTTCGTGCGCTCGGGCGGTGGTGCCCGTCGTAGTTCGGCGGTCCGCATCATCGCGAGCGCGGCGATCACGAACACGTACGACGCCGAGTCGACCGTGAAGCCCCAACCGAACCCGAACGCGACCACGAGCACACCCGCGAGCGCGGGGCCGAAGATGCGCGACGCGTTCACCATCGCGCTGTAGAGCGCGACCGCGTTCGTCATCTCTTCGCGCGGGACCATCTCGGTCACGAAGGAGCGGCGCAGCGGGTTGTCGAACGACAGGAAGATGCCGCCCGCGAACGCGGTCGCGAACAGCGCGCCGAGCGGCGCGTGCGGCAGGAACGCGAGCACCGCGAGCGCGGCCGACTGCAACATCTCGAGGCTCTGCGTCAAGAAGAGGAGCCGGCGCTTGTCGTGGCGGTCGGCGATCGCGCCGGCCCACGCGGAGAGCAGGAGGATCGGTCCGAACTGGCAGGCGCTCAGCGCACCGACCGCGACACCACTGTTGGTGCGGTGGAGCACGAGCAGCGTGAGGGCGACGATCGTGAGCCAGTTGCCGGTGTTCGAGACGAGCTGACCGAAGAAGAACAGCCGGTAGTTGCGGCTGCCGAGTGACGAGAACGTGCGGTGCCGCGCCCGCCCGAGCCGGGTCCGGATCGGCACGGGGACCGGGACCGCGGGATCGGCGTCGAGGCTCACCGTCCCATCCTGAGTCCGCCGACGGGGGCGCCGTCGACTCGCGTACCGCTTTCGCCTGAGAATCGGCCGCCGATTCGCGGTTTATCCCGGAGGATCGCCGGTTATGTAAGGCCCGTGGGTCAACGGGGCGGGCGGCTGGGTCGGTCGGTGCATGCTCGAATGCGCGCGACCGCGCGGGCGGGCCCAAACGCGATCGCGATCGTCGACGCGCGCGGCCCCATCACCTTCGCAGCCCTCGACGGGCGCGCGAACGGCCTCGCGCAGCGGCTCCGCGCCGCGGGTGTCGGTCCGGGTGTGCCCGTCGCGCTGTGCGAGGAGCGCTCCGCGGCCGCGGTCGTCGCCGCGCTCGCGGTGTGGAAGGCGGGCGGCGCGTACGTTGCGCTCGACCCGGCGCATCCCGACGCGCGTCTCGTCGCCATGATCCGCGACGCGCGCGCTCGCGTCGTGATCGGCAGCGCGTCGATCGGGGCGCGGCTCGGAGCCGCGGGCGCCATGTTCGTCGACATCGCGCGCGCGGTCGACGTGTGCACGAGCGCGCTCGACGATGTCGTCGACGGCGACGACGTCGCGTACGTCGTCTACACGTCCGGTTCGACCGGCGTGCCGAAGGGCGTGCAGGTGACGCACGCGAATCTCGCGCACCTCGTCGACTGGCACGGGCGCGCGTTCGCCGTCGGACCCGACGACCGCGCGTCGTGGATCGCGAGCCCTGCGTTCGACGCGTCGATGTGGGAGACGTGGCCCGCGCTGGTCGCGGGCGCGAGCGTGCACGTCCCCGATGCGAACGTCGTCGCGTCACCCGACCGGCTTCGGGACTGGCTCGTCGCGCGGGCGATCACGGTCGCGTTCGTACCCACCCCGCTCGCGGAGATGCTGCTGACGCTCGCGTGGCCCGACGACGTCGCGCTGCGCGTGATGCTGACGGGCGGCGATCGCCTCCACCTCCGGCCGCGTTCCGGCACTCCGTTCACGGTCGTCAACAACTACGGCGTCACCGAGGCGACGGTCGTGTCGACCTCGGGCGCGGTCGATCCCGACGGCGTCGGCCTCCCAACGATCGGCCGCGCGATCGCGGAGACTCGTACCTACGTGGTCGACGCCGACGGCTTCCCGGTGCACGCCGGCGAGTGCGGCGAGCTCTGGATCGGCGGCCCCGGCGTCGCGCTCGGCTATCTCGGTCGCCCCGACCTCACCGCCGAGCGCTTCGGTCCCGATCCGTTCGCTCCCGCCCCGGGCGCGCGCGTGTACCGCACCGGCGACCTCGTGCGCGCGACGGCCGGTGGCGAGCTCGAGTTCGTCGGTCGCGTCGACGAGCAGGTGCAGATTCGCGGCCAGCGCGTCGAGCTCGACGAGATCGCGTCGGTGCTCAGCGCCCATCCCGATGTTGCGCGCTGCTGCGTCGTCGCACGCGATCGCGCGCCGGGCGGTGCACAGGTCGTCGCCTACCTCGTTCCCGCGGCCGGCTCGAGCGTCGACCGGCGCGAAATGCGCGCGCACGTTGCACGCCGGCTACCGGCGGCGATGGTCCCGAGCGCGTTCGTCGCGCTCGACGCGTTCCCGCTCACGAGCAGCGGCAAGGTCGACCGCGACGCGCTGCCGGCGCCCGTGGTCGCGGTCCGTCCGGAACAGGTCGGGCGCACGGCGACGGAGTGCGCGGTCGGCGCCATCCTCGAGGAGCTCTTCGCGTTGCCGGCGGTCGGTCGCGACGACAACTTCTTCGAGCTCGGCGGGCACTCGCTCATGGCGGCGCAGCTCGTCGCGCGCCTCGAAGAGGAGTTCGACGTCGAGGTCGAGCTGCTCGAGGTGTTCGACAACCCGACGGCCGCGGGCATCGCGGCGATCATCGAGCGCGACGCCCGAGCGTTGCACTCCGCTGCGGAGTGACGACATGGCGAGGGGAGCCGCCGCGCCGGCGGGCACAGTGGGCGATGCGGGGCTGAGCCTCTACCGGCTGCTCGCGCCGGAGCTGCGGGAGGATCCGTATCCGCTGTACCACCGTCTGCGCGCCGAAGACCCGGTGCACTGGGATCCGTTCCTGCACACGTGGGTGGTCACCGCGCACGAGCCCGTGATGAGCGTGCTCCAGGATTTCTCCGCGGCGCGCACGCCGTCACCCGAGCTGCTCGCGTCGCTCGGCCTGGAAGCGCTCACGCCGATCGCCCGGGTGATGGTCCGCCAGATGCTCTACATGGACCCGCCCGAGCACACACGCGTCCGCATGATCGTGGCCAAGGGCTTCACGCCGCCGCGCGTCGACGCGCTGCGCGAGCGGATCGCGGCCGTCGTCGACGAGCTGCTGACGCACGCCGCGCGCGCCGGCGGGTTCGACGTGATCGCCGACTTCGCGCGCCCGCTGCCCGCGATCGTGTCCTGCGAGATGCTCGGGTTGCCGACCGTCGACTGGCCGCGGCTCAGCGAGTGGACGCGCGCGTTCGCCGAGCTGCTCGGCAACTTCCAGCACGGCCCGGTGCGCGCGGCGCGCCTGCGCGGCGCGGTCGCGTCGATCACCGAGTACTTCGAGGGCGCGCTGCGCGATCGTGCCCGGCGACCGGTAGGTCTGCTCGACGCGCTCGTCGGCGACGGTCTGTCGGACGACGAGGCGGTCGCGAACGCGATCATCACGCTCGTGGGCGGGCTCGAGACGACGACGAACCTGATCGGCAACGGCCTGCTCGCGCTGCTGCGTCACTCCGACCAATGGGCGCGCGTGCGCGACGAGCCCGCGTGCATCCCCGCCGCGGTCGAAGAGCTGCTCCGCTACGACAGCCCGATCCAGCACACCGCGCGCGTCGCGGTGGAGACCGTGACCCTCGCCGGGCGACGCATCGAGCGTCAGCAGGCCGTGATCGCGGTGCTCGCGGCCGCAAACCGCGACCCGGCGGTCTTCCCCGATCCCGACCGGCTCGACATCGAGCGCGCGGCCAACCGTCACCTCGCGTTCGGGTTCTCGACGCACCACTGCTTCGGCGCTCCGCTCGCGCGTCTCGAAGCGCAGCTCGCATTCACCGCGTTGGCCGATCGCCTCGGTCCGGTCGCGGCACCGGCCACCGTGACGTGGCGCGCCGACGCGGGCGCATTCCGCGGTCTCGAATCCCTCCCGTTGCCGCTCCGATGACCCGCGACCCACGCCCGATCGTCCCGGTGGCGCGCGGCGGTGAGCTCCCGCTGTCGTTCGCGCAGCAGCGCATCTGGCTGCTCGACCAGCTCGAGCCGATCTCGTGGACGTACAACGTGTCGGTGGTGCGGCGACTGCACGGCCGGCTGCGCGTCGACGCGCTGCGGCACGCGCTCGACGAGCTCGTCGCGCGCCACGAGGTGCTGCGTACGGGCTTCCCGACTGTTGACGGTCGGCCGGTCCAGCTGATCGGACCCGAACGTCCGTGTGACCTGCGCGTCGTCGACCTGAGCCGGCGCGCGCACGCCGACACCGAGGCGCGTCGCCGGGTGCGCATCGAGTGCCGCCGGCGCTTCGACCTCGCGACCGGACGGGTGTTCCGCGCCCTCGTCGTGCGCGTGCGCGAGGAGGAGTGGATCCTCGCGCTCACGATGCACCACATCGCGACCGACGCGTGGTCCGAGTCGTTGATGCTCGACGAGATCAGCATGCAGTACGACGCGTTCGTGCGCGACGAGCCCCGCTCCGAGCGCGCGGCGCCGGAGATCCAGTACGCCGACTACGCGGTCTGGCAGCGACAGGCCGACGCGACGACCGCGCGCCACGTCGACTACTGGGTGCACGCGCTCGACGGCATGCCGCCGCTACTCGAAGTGCCCGGCGACCGGCCGCGTCCGCACCGGCGCTCCGGGCGCGGTGCGCAGGTCGGGGTGGAGCTCTCGCCGGAGCTCACCACCGGTGTGCGGCGCGTCGCTCGAGCCGGGCGGGCGACGCCGTTCATGGTGCTGCTCGCCGCGTACCAGCTGCTGCTCGGGCGGTACACGGGCCAGGACGACATCGTGGTCGGCACACCGATCGCGAACCGCACCCGGCGCGAGACGAACGACCTCCTCGGCTTCTTCGCCAACACTGTGGCGCTGCGGGCCGATCTCTCCGGCGAGCCCGCGTTCGTCGACGTGCTCGCACGCGTGCGTGCGACCGCGCTGGTGGCCTACTCGCATCAGGACGCGCCGTTCGAGCAGGTCGTGCAGGCGCTCGCGCCGATGCGGTCCCTCGGACACACCGCGCTGTTCCAGCAGCTGTTCGTGTTCCAGAACGCGCCCGCGCGCGACCTTCGGTTCGAGGGCGTCACGAGCGAGGTCCTCGACATCGAGACGGGCACGTCGATGTTCGACCTCTCGATGGAGCTGCAGGAGTCGGGCGCCACGATCGCCGGCACGCTCGAATACGCGACCGACCTGTACGACCGCGGTACCGCGGAGCGGATCGTGCGCCACTTCCTCGTGCTGCTCGCCGCGATCGTGGCCGACCCGGCCGCGCCGGTGCACTCGTACGACCTGCTCGAGCGCCAGGAACGCCACCGCATGCTCGTCTCGTGGAACGAGACGCGCGCTCCGTTTCCGGCGCGCACCATTCACGAGCAGTTCGCGACGGCCGCCGCGGCGCATGCAGACGCGATCGCGCTCACCGCGCTCGACGAATCGGTGACCTATGGAGAGCTCGACGCGCGCGCTAACCAGCTCGCGCACCACCTTGTCGTGCACGGTGTCGGCCCCGAGTCGCGAGTCGGCATCCATCTGCCCCGTTCGGTCGACGCGATCGTCACGCTGCTCGCGACGCTCAAGGCCGGCGGCGCGTACGTGCCGCTCGACCCGGCCTATCCCGAGCCGCGGCTGCGCCTCATGATCGAGGACGCCGACGTCGACCTCGTCGTCACGCGCTCGGGCGCCGAGCTGCCGAGCGGCGGCGCTCACGTCGTTCGGCTGGAACACGACGCCGCGAGCATCGAGAAGGAGCCCGCGTCCGCGCCGGCCGTCACGACGGCACCGGACGCGCTCGCGTTCGTCATCTACACGTCCGGATCGACCGGATCGCCCAAGGGCGTGATGATCGAGCACCGCAACGTGCTCGCCCGTCTCTTCGGCGTCGACTACGTCGACTTCGGCGCGATCGACGCGATGCTCCACCTCGCTCCGCTCGCGTTCGATGCGGCGACGTTCGAGATCTGGGGCGCGCTCCTGCACGGCAGCCGCCTCGTGATCGCCCCCGACGAGCCGTTCTCGCTCGCGCGCTTCGGATCGCTCGTGCGCGGCGAGCGGGTCGACGCCGTCTGCCTCACGCCCGCGCTGTTCCACCTCGTCGTCGACGAGTCGTGGCGCGACCTCGTCGGCGTGCGCCAGCTCGCGGTCGGCGGTGACGTGCTCTCGCCCGCGCACGCGAAGGAGGCGCTGCGACTGCTGCCCGACCTGCGGCTGGTGAACGGCTACGGCCCGACCGAGGCGACGACCGACGCCGTCTGCCACGACGTCCGCCCCTTCGACGCGGAGGGCGCGACGATCCCGATCGGCCGTCCGATCGCGAACACCGACGTCTACATCGTCGACGCGCACGACCAGCCGGTTCCGGTCGGTGTCGTCGGCGAGCTGCTGATCGGCGGCGCCGGCCTCGCGCGCGGCTATCTGCACCGGCCCGAGCTCACCGCCGAACGCTTCGTGCCGCATCCGTTCCGCGCGGACCCAGGGGCGCGCGTGTACCGCACCGGTGACCGCGCCCGTTTCCGCGTCGACGGCACGATCGAGTTCGTCGGCCGGGTCGACGCACAGGTGAAGATCCGCGGCTTCCGTGTCGAGCCCGGCGAGGTCGAAGCGCTGCTGCTCGAGCACCCCGCCGTCTCCGCCGCCGCGGTCGTCGCGACCGACGGCGCCGAGGCGCGCGGCCGTCGTCTGATCGCGTACGTCGTCGCCGACGGCACGTCGGCACGCGAGCTGCGTGACCACTTGCGCGAGCGCGTTCCCGCACATCTCGTGCCCGCCACGGTCGTGCCCGTCGACGGGTTGCCGATGACGAGTACCGGCAAGCTCGATCGCGGCGCGCTCCCCGCGGTGATCGATCTCACCGACGGTGTGACGGACGACGACTCGATGACACCGGTGGAGCGCGCCCAGGCCGCGATCTGGTGCGAGGTCCTCGGTCTCGAACGCGTCGGCATCGACGACAACTTCTTCGCGCTCGGCGGCGACTCGCTGCTCGCGGCGGTCCTGTTCGCGCGCACCGCCCGGCAGACCGGGCGCGACATCCCGCTCGCGTTGATGTTCGCGTCACCGACGATTCGCGAGATCTCGCGCGCGATCGAACGTCACGCGGTCGACGACACGACGATCGTTCCGATGCAACCGCTGGGTGGGCGGCGGCCGCTCGTGGTGGGGCACACGGTCGGTGGCCTCCTCTTCCGGTACACCGGGCTCGTGCGGCACCTGGCCTCCGACCAGCCGGTGTTCGGTCTCCGCCCGACGGCCGAGGTGCTCGGCGGTCGCCGCCGCCTGCGCCTCGAAGAGCTGGCGCGCCGCTATCGCGACGACGTGCTTCGGCTCCAACCCGAGGGTCCGTACCAGCTCGCGGGCTTCTGCTTCGGTGGCATCGTGATGATCGAGGTCGCGCACCAGCTCGAGGCGCTCGGTCACACGGTCGCCGCGCTCGCGCTGTTCGACGCCGACCCGACCGACCTCGTGAAGGACTCGCGCCCGCGCCGTGAGGCCGCGCAGCTCGCGGCCCTGATGCGTGGCGAGGAGACCACCGGCACGTACCTGCGCCGGCGGCTCACGAACGCGCGCACGCGTGTCGACGCGCGCCCGCGACTCGGTGACTACGTACGCGTGCGCCGCCCCGGTGATGCCGAACCCGAATGGCCACTCGAGCGCGCGCTCGGACGCGCGTTGAAGTCGTACGTCGTGCCCGTGATCGGCTGCCCGCTCACGTTCTTCCGTGCCGGGGATCCGAGCGCGTCGACGAGCGCGGTGCGGTTCGTCGACGGTGCCGAGCGGACGTACCTCGTCGACGGACCCGGCGTGAGCCACGACACGCTGATGGACGAGCCCCACGTGGGCGTCCTCGCGAGCGCGCTCACCGATGTGCTCGACCGCTCAGACCTCGTGCACGACGACGGTCGCGGGAGCGTCGGCGACCGCAAGCGCGGCGGCGTGGTCGATATCGAGATCGAGGCCGTGCAGGTACCACCGCGTTGACGGGCGCGCGGGATCGTGCACGAACCCGTCGCCGAGCGGTACCTCGAAGTCGTCGCTCACGTCGGTGAAGCCGAGGCCGAGGCCCTTCAGGTAGGCCTCCTTGCGGACCCAGATCGCGAGGAACGCGTCGAGCCGCTCGCCGGCGGCGAGGCCGTCGATCGCGGCGCGTTCGGCGGGCGCGAAGAAGCGTTCGGCGACCTCCGCCCATGCGAAGTCGCGCCGCGGCTCGATGTCGATGCCGAGCTCGGTCGCGCCGGTCGCGACGACCGCGACGACCGCGAGCGCACGCGAGTGCGACACGCTGAACCGAGGCACGGCCGGGTCGGCGAGCACGGGCTTGCCGTCGGCGGTCGCGATGATCTCGACCACGCGCGGATCACGATCCAACGCGCGCCCGAGCACCGTCCGGAGCAGCGCGCGCGTACGGATCCGGGCGGCGCGGTCGGCAGGATCGCGGTAGCGATCGGCCGTACGCTGCTCGTCGGGCGTGAGCACGCTCCACGCGTCGCGCTCCGCCCGCGCATCCGGCCCGAGTCGGAGGCTCCACACGTCGACGCTCGTCATTGCCGCGAGGCGTGCGCGAGGCACTGCGCGTAGAGCGTCTCGCAGTCACGGATGAGGGCCTCGTGCCCGGGCTCCAGGAGGAGGGCTCGCACGTCGGCACTGAGCGCGCGCCGTTCCGCCGTGGGTGTCGCTTGCAGTTGGGTCGCGCGCTCGCCTGCGACCCCGCGCGTGTACGCCTCGAGCGTCGCGAACACGGCGTCGCGCGCGGCGGGATCGTCGTGTGGGAACGCGACGAGTCGGGTGTCGAAGCGCGCGTCGACCTCGTCGACGATCGCGCCGAACGCCTGCGTGACCCGATCGAACGGTGCCACGACGACGCGATCGAGCACGGGCAGGACGCGCCGGTGAAGCCGTGCGTACGCGCGCAGCGCGTCGTCGAGCTCGTCCCGATAGCCCCGCGCGAGGTAGGAGCTGATCGCGTCGACCGGGTCGCGGATCGTGAGCACCGTGGGCTTGCCGAGCCGCAGCGCCTCGAGGATGTGTGCGGCGGAGTGGATGTGGCTCGCGACCTGCGCGTCGGGGTTGGAGTAGAGCAGCGCCTCGCGAGCGAAGCTGTTCGCCGAGCCCGGTGAGCCGTCGATCACGATCGTCGTGCGCGCGTCGACGACGGTCCCGACACCGCGCTCCCGGAGGTACGCGCAGTACAACCGTGGCGCGCGCTCGAGCGTCGAGTACCACCGTGCGCGGGTCGCCGCCCACGCCGGCCACTCCCTCAGGCCCGGCACGTCCGTCCCCTCAGGTCCGTGGCGCGCCGAGCACGTCGAGGTCGCGCTTCGCGTAGCGGTTGTGCGCCCACTCTTCGTTCAGCACGACGCCGATGCATCCCGCGACCGTCGTCTGCCCGCCGTTCGGTGACGCGACTTCGCGCGCGACGTCGGCATCGGTCGCGTCGGCGAGAAGTTGCACGATCGAGTCCATGCGCGCGCGGCGGATCGCGAACACCTCGTCGAGCGATGGTGACGCGTCGATGTCGAGCCGCTCGCGCCACGGCTCGGGGTCGTCCATCGGCATGCCGAGCGAGTGGAACGGCTCGGGGTCGTCGAGCACCGGTCCGGTGATCCAGCGGTCGGTCGCGAACACGAGGTGGCGCAGCGTGTCGACGTACGACCATTCGCCGTCGACCGACTCGTGCCGCGCGGTCTCCGGGAGCGCGCGGGCGCGCGCCAGCGTCGCCGCGGCCTGGTCCTCGATCACCCGCCACGCGGCGCGTAACCCGTCGGGGTCGCGCGCCGCGAGCGCGCGGAGCTCCGGGTGGCGGCGCGCGAGCTCGGCGCGCACGTAATCGCTCACGTCGACCTCGTTCACGACGAGCGACCCGAGGTACGCCGAGATCTCCAGGTTGTCGACGAACGCGTCGGTGATCTTCACGTTGCGGAACCCGCAGCCGTGGAAGCGGCTGCCGTTCAGGTTGACGCGCAAGAACCGTGAGTTCTGCAGGTCGTCGTCGACGAGCTCCGCCATGCGCGCGTGTCTAGGCGCGGCCGGCGGCGTCGGCAACCGCCCCGGCGTCGGGGCAGAATGCAGGGACGATGACGACGCAGGCCGCGATCTACTACGACCCGTACGACTACGCGATCGACGTCGACCCGCACCCGGTCTGGCGGCGGATGCGGGAGGAGCAGCCGCTCTACTGGAACGAGCGCTACGGGTTCTGGGCGCTGAGCCGGTTCGAGGACGTCTGGACCGCGTATCACGACACCACGACGTTCAGCTCGGCGCACGGTGTGCAGCTCGAGACGCTCGACGCGCCGATCGAGCACCCGACGATGATCTTCATGGATCCACCCGAGCACGATCAGCTGCGCACGCTCGTGAGCCGCGCGTTCACGCCCCGGCGCATCCGGGATCTCGAGGCGTCGGTCGCCGCGCTCGTCGACGACTACCTCGCACCGTTCGCGGACGCGGATCAGTTCGACTACGTCGACCAGTTCGGCGCGCTGCTGCCGCCGATGGTGATCGGCGAGCTGCTCGGTGTGCCCGCGGAGGATCGCGAGCAGATGCGGCATTGGTTCGACGACATCCTCCATCGCGACGAAGCGTCGAACGGTCCGAGCGAGCGCGCGATGACCGCGGGCTACGCGACGTTCGAGTACGTCAACGCGATGATCATCGAGCGTCGCACGGCGCCGCGCGACGACCTCATCACCGCGCTGATCGAGGCCGAGATCGAAGAGAACGGTGCGACCCGCCGGCTCGACGAGCTCGAGGTGGTGTCGTTCGTCATCCTGCTCGCGGGCGCGGGCGTCGAGACCGTGGCGCGCTTGTTGAGCTGGGCCGCGGTCGTGCTCGCGCGCAATCCGGATCAGCGCGCCGCGCTCGTCGAGGATCCGTCGCTCGTGCCCAACGGTGTCGAAGAGCTCCTGCGATTCGAGGCGCCGTCACCCGTGAACGGGCGCTGGGTCACGCAGCCGTTCGAGGTGCACGGCACGGTCGTGCCCGCGGACTCGAAGATCCTGTTGCTCAACGGCAGCGCGAACCGCGACCCGCGTGAGTTCGACGATCCCGATCGCTTCGACGTGCGCCGCGCGATCAAGCGCCACATCACGTTCGGCTACGGCGCGCACTTCTGTCTCGGCGCCGCGCTCGCGCGCCTCGAAGGCCGCATCGCGCTGGCCCGGACGCTGGCGCACTTCCCGACGTGGGAGATCGACGAGTCCGAGCTCGTCCCCGTGCACACGAGCACCGTGCGCGGCTTCGCGTCGGTCCCCATCCACCTCCGCTGACGCGGCGAAGCCGGACCGATCTGCGTTTTCTGGTCGGGCTCGCAAGCGTCGCCCTCCTCGACGCCTCGGCCGCCGGGTCGGGCGGGCCGCCAAGCGACCCGCCCGTTCCTGGGGGACCGCACGGTCAGTCGCCGGTCGACGGGTCGATCACGGTCGCGATGCGGGTCACGCGATCGGCGGGGAAGCCGCCGCAGCGCGCGTGCTCGAAGATGATGTCCTCGCTGGGCGCGACGTAGACGCAGTACAGCTTGTCGTCGGTGACGTAGCTCTGGAGCCAGCGGATCTCGGGCCCGAGGTCGGCGAGGACCTTGTTCGACTTCTGGCTGATGTCACGCAGCTCGGACTCGCTGAGCTTGCCCGCACCCGGGATGTCTCGCTCGATCACGAACTTCGGCATTGGTAGCACCCCCGTACTACTGGTATCGTACTCGGAGTATCTCCCCGACATACCAGTGGTACGTGAGTATGCATACCAAGAGTACGGAAGTCAAGAGGACGTCCGCGAAGGACAAGCGCGTGGCCCAGGGCGACGCCACCCGGGCCGCCCTGGTCGGCGCGGCGCGCCAGCTGTTCGGCGAGTCGGGCTACGGCGACACCTCGACCGACGAGATCGTCGTCGCCGCCGGCGTGACCAAGGGCGCGCTGTACCACCACTTCGGCGGCAAGGAGGACGTGTTCAAGGCGGTGGTCGAGCAGGTCCAGCACGAGGTGTCCGACCACGCGGTCGCGGAGTTCCTCGCACCCGATTCGTGGGAGGCGCTCGTGTCCGGCTGCACGCTGTGGATCGACGCGCACCTCGACCCCGCGGTGCGGCGCATCGTCCTCCAGGACGCGCGCGCGGTGCTCCCGTGGGAGGACGTGCGCGCGATCGAGAACCGCTACGGCGCGGTCGCGCTGCGCGGCGCGCTCCGCAAGGCCGTGCACGCGGGTGTCATCGAAGACCGTCCGTTGCGCCCGCTCGCGCTGCTGTTGCTCGGCGCGCTCAGTGAGGCGTGCCTCTACATCGCCGACGCCGACGACCCCGAGGCCGCGCGCAAGGAATGCCTCGAGCTCATCACCGACATGCTCGGCGCCTTCCGCGTGCCTGCTTCCGACTCGCGCGGCTGACGCGGCGACTTCGTTCGCGGTGAAGCCTCTGGAACGGACTGCGACGGCTACGGCCGATAGGTGAACCGAACGTCGGCGACAGCCTTCGAGACCTTCCCCGAGGTGTTGATCACATAGACGGTGAAGGTGCCGGCCTTGGCCCCACCTCCGGTGACCGCGGTGATCTCGGTCGGCGAGACGATGGTGACCTGCGTCGCGGCGATGGTGTCCGTGCGCGCACCGCGGCCCTGTCCGATGACGACCTGGTCTCCGGCCGCGAACCCGGTGCCGATGATGTCGATCGGCGTTCCACCCGCGACCGGGCCCGAGTTCGGTGTCGCCGAAGTGATCTGCAGCGGCACGGGTTTCGCGACGGCGATCGTCTGGGAAGCCGTCACGCGCGCCGAGCCACCGGACGCCTTGACCGAACCGTCGATCTGGCACGAGCCCGCGTGCGTGAACGTCACGGTGCCCGCGCCGAGGGAGCAGGCGCGTCGTGTCGTCGCGTCGACCTTCAACGCGACGGGGGCACCGGAGCTGGCGGTGGCCGACACCGCGTACGTCCCGCCCACCGCCGCGTCGTCCGGCGGTGCCGAGAACGTGATCGTCGGTTGCGCCTTCCCGACCGTGATCGTTTCCGACGCGGTTCCCGCCGCGTAGTTCCCCGACGACGCAACCGCCCCGTCGACCACGCACGATCCGACCCGCGCATAGGTGACGGTGTTCCCGGTGATCGTGCACACGCGTGCGGATGCCGGATCCACGCTCAGGCTCACCGTTTGACTCGAGTCCGACGTGGCCCACACCGGATACGAACCGCCGACCACCGCGGGTGGCGACGCGATGAACGTGATGCCTTGAGGATCGAGATTGATGTTGATGTAGTAGTACTTGTAGGTCCCGCCGAAGTACTTCGACGTCGTCGGCGTGGTGAAGTCGACGTAACACACGCCGACCGAGTTGAACATGAGCGTGCCGTTGTACACGCTGCACCCGCCCGTCGAGGACGGATCGATCGACAGGGTCGCGGGCAGTCCGGAGACCGACGTCACCTTGGGTGTGAACGTGCTGCCCACCGCCACGTTGCTGCCCGGCCACGACTGGACCTCGTAGACGTTCTCGGCCGGGCCGATCGGAACGCGCAGCTGCACCGGGGTCGCGGCGTACCCGTCGGCTGCCGGGAACGTCGCGTCGAGCAAGCAGGTGCCGACGTCGAAGAACTTGAGCGTGAAGCCGTCCCAGGTGCAGCCGGTCGAGGCCGGGTCCAGACCGCTGTAGAGCACGTCGTTGAAGATGCTCAGCGAGAATGGTTCGCTCGGAGACCAGGTCCGGCCGACGACGAAGTTCTGCAAGGGATTCGGCAGGACGACCGACTGCGGGAGCCCGCCCGGCTCGATGTCGGAGCTGTTCCCGAAATTGCCGCCCATGTCGCGGTACGTGCCGAGGATCGAATACGTACCGCTCAGAAGGCCGGCCGGGACGGGCAGCACGGTCGCAGCGGTCCCGTTGGCAACGGGCGCGCTCGCGGTGACCGCGGCCTGGTTGCCATCTTCGAGGGTGAACGTCACGGTGCCTTCGTCGACCGTCGCCACTGACGACGACACCTGCGCGGTGACCGGGATGTCCTGGGTGTCGCCGCTGTACACCGTCGATACCGCGCCGGTCGTCGTGGTCGGCGCCTGGGCCACGACGACGTTCGGCACCCCGTCGCCGCTGATCTCGTTCAGTCCCCCGGGGTCGCTGTAGTTGGCCTGCACGCGGTAGGTCCCGGCAGCGAGGCCGGCCGGAAGCGCGTAGAGGGTCGACGCCGTGCCCTCACCGATCGGTGCGGTGACCGGCGTGGCCACCGTCTGGTTCGAGCCGTTGTACAGAGTGAAGATGACGTTGCCCTCGGCGACGGGCCCGGCCGAGTTCACGACGTGGGCGGTCAGGCTGACGTTCTGAGCCGCGGTTGAGTAGGTGGTCGTGGCCCCGCTCGCCGTCGTCGCGGTGCCGAGGTCGGAGCGGGCGACGAAGTGGGCGTACAGCGTGGTCGACGAAGGTCCGGTGGGCAGCAGTGCCGAGAGGTCGGTGTCGTTCGCCACCGCGGTTCCGCCCTCGGCCGCGGTGTACCAGCCGGTGAAGACCTTGGCGGATCCCGGGTCGGACGGCGTGGGGAGCGACTGCTGCGATGCGGTCACCGTCGGAGCGAACACATGCATTGCCGAGGGGGGGTTGCCCGGGCCGGCCAGGTCGAAGTTGAGCGTGTAGTTGTTGGCGGTGATCAACAGACCACCGCCACCTTGGCCGTTGTTGGGGATCGTGCCGTTGTTGACGATCGTGCCGTGGTTGACGATCGTCCCGGCACCGTTGCTGGACGAGCTGGCGTCCTGGATCGTCCCGTTGTTGTTCAACACGCCATCGTTTTCGAGGGTGCCTCCGGTTCCGATCTGGAGGTCGCCGGTCGGTCCGATCGAGGTCGTCTCGTAGTTGGCGAGCAAACCACCCGACACGGTGCCCAACACGAGACCGATTCCGGCGAGCGGGCCCAGAACCTCGAGGGATGCCGCCGCGATGCCGGTCAAACCGATGAGGGACGTTTGGATGATGTTGACGGGAACGAACGTCGTGGCGAATATCGCCGCGACTGACGCGATCTGGTTGAGCAACACGGGCAGCACGACGAGGCCTCCGGTCACGATGGCGGCGAAGCCCATCGCGAACGGTGCCGCGATCTTCTCCAGGGCGACGAGATTGCAGTTCCCGCCGTCGGTGAAGATGTCGAGGAACGAGCCCGGCGCGTTGGGGTCTTGCGGCTTGCAGCCCGAGGCGTATCTCTGGGGGACGATCTCGATGCCGCCGTTGTCGGGCGGTGTCGGCGCGGGCGCCGGTGCGCCGGGAATCAGCCCGTAGTCACTCGAGCTCCCGTAGGTGACCGAGCTCTGCGTTCCGCCCTGGTACGCCGCCGACCACGCGCTGAGTACGTAGTACTGCTTGATGTAGGGGCCGCCGACGGTCTGCTGGAGCATGAAATACGGCGCTTCGGCCGAGCACCCGGCCATTCCACCGGCATTGGTTGTCTGGTTGCACAGCGGATACCAGATGCCGTTCTGTGCCTCGACCGAGAAGTACACCGACTGGTACGGCAAGGGCGCCACCGCGGTGGTCGAATCGTCGCTCCCGTGGCTCGTCCCGTCGCTGGTCGTCGGCGCCGTGGCGATCAGGCCCGCGACCATCGTGACCTGGTTGATGCCGCTGGTCGTGGTCACCTCCTCGATCGAACCGAACGTGCCGGTCTTCGAGGTCTGCACGGTCTGCGCGGGATCCGCCGCGCCGGCCGGAGTGATGTCGACCCGCACGAGGGTCAGTGCCGAGACCAGGCCCGCGATCGCGGCCATGGCCACCGCGCGCCGCCACGGCCGGGATGCGCGCCGGGACGCACCCTTTGGCCCTCGCGTTTGCTGCTCGCCGGTGCTGTCCACGCTGCCCCCTCGGTCCGATCCTGCGAGGGGACGCTAACTAATCATATGTATACTGTCAACTGTAAACTTTAATGAGAAAGCATACGAGGGGTAGGTGAGTCGGCGTAAAAATGGTCGCGGTGGAAGCGCACGAGAAGGGGAGCCGGGCATCGGCCCGGCAACGCAATGCCCGTGGCCAGGGACACCTGCTGCGGGCGGAGATCGTCGCCGGCGCGACGGCGATCCTCGAGCGCTCCGGATCCGAGGACGCGGTCACGCTGCGCGCCGTGGCGCGCGAGATCGGGATCACCGCGCCGTCGATCTCGGCCCACTTCCCGGATCGCGCCGCGATCATCGACGCGGTCGTTGCCGAGGAGCTCGGCACCCTCGCGACGCAGCTCACCGCGGCGGCGCGCGCCGCCGATCCGGTGGCCGCGCTCTTCGCCGCGTGGCGCGCGTACGTCGAGTTCGGACGGGCGCATCCGACGCAGTACCGCGTCATCTTCGAGCGCCGGTTCCTCTCGTTGTGGGACGACGACGAGCGACCGATGGTCGAGACGCTGCCGATCTTCGCGGGCACCGTCGCGATGATGATCGGCCTGCTCCAGACGTGCATCGACGCGGGTCGCTCCACGAGCACCGACGCCACGACCGACAGCGTCGCGATCTGGTACTTCGTGCACGGGATGGTGGCGCTGCCGTCGACCATCACGTCGTTCGCGTGGCCCGACCCCGCCGCGCACCTCACCGCGGGCATCACGAACCTCGCGCACCTGGTGCCGCCGGCGTGATGTCGCGATGTCGAGAGCAGGTTCGGAGGCCGCCACTGTGCGAGACGAACTGCGACGGCAGCCGACATGTCCCTTCGTGTACCTCATGCCCGCGCTCCCGCGAGCCGTTGTAGGGCCTTCGGAAACAGGTCGACAGAGCAACCCGAGCGTCGAGGTGAGTCACGCGCGAGCGATCAAGGCTGTTTGATTGACCATAGCGACCGTGGTGGCAATCGCCGAAGCCTCGCTCTTCGAGAGACCTGTCGTCCTACTCGTGACGGTGTTCCCGAGCACCGTCAGGTACCGGCTTGGAGAATTCGTTCCGAATCGACCGTTCTGGAAGCGTGTCTTCGAGGACGTGCAGATCACGGCGGCCCGCGCACGTGTGAGCGATACGTAGAGCGTGCGGGCACCTTCGAGCACGAGGCCCGCAGCCAAACCTCGCTTCGGACCGGGAAACACTTGGTCCTCTAGGCCCGGGATGAACACGACGTTCGCCGACAGCCCCTTCGCTCCGTGCATGGTCATGATCCGTATGCGATCGGAACCCGCCTCGGGCGGGGGAACAAGGCCGAGCCTCTCGTGCATCGCAACGGTGACACTGTGCATCTCGTCGTCGTTCTCGGCGAACAGAAGGCCGCGAAGTTCAGACAGCAGCACGTCGTCGGATAGCCCTTGCGTAAAGGTCTCCCAATCGGCCCTATCCGCCGCGCCGCGCGCATGCTCGATGAGTTGAGCAAGAGCTACGCGCCGCTGCCCGAGAGTGTCATCAGTCGTCCAGCCGTTCACAGCCGCGATTACCTGCCGCACCCTGTCGACCACCCCTTGAAGGCTGGCACTCAGCACGCCGGTGGGAACCATTCACGTCCTGACGTTCGGCCGCGCTGCGTCTGGACAGGTAGTCGGCGATCCCGGCGCGCGTCGCGTCCATGATCGGGTTCAGAACTGCGTGTCCCATCTCGGCGATCGAGATGTCCTTCCCATGCTGCTCGAAGCCCGGCCACGCGAGGTACGCCGTGATCTTGCGCGTCTGAGGAACACGGTCGATGATCTCGTCGATCGCTACGCCTTCACCGTCGCACACGATGATCGAGCTTCGGTGGTCGATGATCTCGGGCTTCCACTCCATCACGTGCAACCGAACCGAGCCGAGGTCACCGCCCAGAGTCGGATCAAGCTCGACGTCTTCCTCGTGTTCGAGGATCGAAGCCGGGTCGAGATGAGTCCCGTCGTAACTCACGACGACGTTCGTGTAGCGAGCCAGATACGCCGCGAAGCGAACGACGAGCCAGTTCGACGCTGAATCCCTGAGAAGCGGGCCGGTTGTCTCGCGTGCTCCCGTGACACTTACGGTCGTGCCTGACCGGCCTGTTGCGAGAGCCTCGGGATCACTGACGGTGAACTCCGAAGCGTCCAACGAACCGAAGACAGCCGTGCGTTCGAGGCCCCCACCGAACGCGTCGGCGACCGTCGTCCACTCGGCCTCGTTCCCAAGGGCGAACGCGCGGAAGCGGCCCTGACCCTTCTTACCGTGCAACGGGCGCGCGCCGTTCTTCGAGAGCTTCTGGCCCTTCTTCCATGAGCCTCCGAGGGTGCTGAAGTCTCGGATCGCTCGGCGTGCGCCATGCCGTGGCCGTTGTCGATCACCTTGACGCTTCGCACCGCGTCCATCTCCGTACGGCCGATCACGACATCCACCGTTGTCGCTTCGGCGTCGAGCGCGTTCCAGACCAACTCGGCCACGGCCGCGAGCGGCTGCGTCGGCTTGCACAGTTCGTCGAACTGGTCCGCAGCCACCGTGACCGGAAGACTCGTCGGCATCTGTGAAAGCTGCGGCGCGGGTCGGACACTCACCTCCCAACCGCTGCTGATGGCCGCCGCGAGCCGCGGCAGGCGCCCGAGGTAGCTCCGCCGATCTCGCGCCTCGCCCGTCTGTCCCCGTGGTGAACGAGGCATGGTGCCGCGCGCGTTGGTGCACACGCTTCCACCCGCGCACTGAGGCCGCGGCCAGGCCGCGAGACGCCGCGAGAGGCCGCCGAACGCTGGAAGACGTCGCGATCCATCATTCGAGAATCATGGCCGTATGACCAGGACAAACGCCTCTGACCAGCAGAGAGGACTTCACCGTTAGCTGTGACCAGGACCGCAATGGTCGATGTCGATCCTCTGTTACAGGCTAACGAGGCCAGAATTACACGGCAGATCGCGTTATCGGTATGCGCGGTCGCCTAACTGAGCGCGCTGCTCGTCTGGCCCGGCCGCTAGCTCCCCAGAGCGCGGGCCTGATTCCACCAGTCCTCATGCGCCGTCCAAGCCTCGCCGCGAACGCGCCCTGTCGCGACGCGCACGAAGGGAATGAGAGCGACTGAGCGCCCGCCGGTATGCGGAAGGACCGAAGCCAACATCGGAACGAGTTCCATCCGAAAGCTCGCCGAGTCGTGCGACGCCAAGCGGTACGGAACTGAAGGCGATAGGTAGCCGCCAAACGGGTCGACCACCTGAGAACCTCCGGCGCGCTCGATCTCGAACCCCCAGCCCTGAATCGTTGTTGCCAAGGCCCCGACGTTCGCGGCTTCGATTCCGGCCAGGGGTGGTCCGTCCGGAACTGGCACGCCCATGTGTGCCGAGACGCTTACGTCTGGGCCCGCCGGAACTGATTTGCGCTCGGCTTCGATCGAGCGGGGTTTCGCGGACCGTCGCGTGTACATAAGCGTCGGTACCGCGATCGCGAGCAATGCGACCGCGATAACGAGGCTCCACGCTCCGACTCCCAGCGCAAGCATCTCGCCGTTCTACTCCGTTGATACGACGAAAGCGTCTGGTGCGTCTCCTTCCTTTCGCTACGAGCCGCGCGTGAACGCGCGCGGTGAGCGCGACGCCACCCTCCGTTGACAGCGGTGTAATTCCCGCGCTGTAATACGGGTCGCGAAGTAGGGCCCAAAGGCCAGGAGGACTACGAATGTCGTCAGATGCGGCGAAGCAAGCGGCTCGATCCGGTTGGGAGATCTTCATCGACTCCGACCCGGCTCCGAGCCGCGAAGAGATCAACGAAGCGCTCGCGAGCCTCGGCTCACCGGGCATCTCGACTCGGATGTATCGGCACTATGAAGCACTCGTGCGCCACGGCTACGGCGAGTACGTGCCGATCAACCAACTCGACGTGACAGTGAAGGCGCGGCTCGCACAAGCCAACTAGCGGCGACCGTCGTTCTGGACTCGGAGCCAGGTTCTGTGTCGCAATCGCCGCCCATACTGGTGATGGTGGGTCAGGGCGCAGAGGTCCGGACCCACCACACCCAGCCGAACCGAGACCTGTAGTGGTCCTCCAGCTCGTGGCCTTAGCAACCGGGAGTATGTGCCACTGCCAGGCCGGTCGGCAAACACCGAAAGGGGGTGGAGGCCATGGGAAAGAACACCCGACAGACCGGCCCGAAGGCAGCTTCGGCGGCTGGCAAGGTGCTGGCGAGCCCGAAGTCGAGCGCTGCTGACAAGGCAGCGGCGGCTAGCGCGCTCGCGCAGACCCCGAGCAAGAAGAAGTAGTCGGAGACGATGCGGCTGACCTCGGACATGCGGAGGTCGAGGTCGCCGCGCGACGCCGACGGTTGCTCGCATAACGAGCACAGAGCGGGCAATATGCGCTCTCGGGGGTCGGGACGACGGACGGCGGCGGGAGGCAGGTGCTCGTTCATCCGGCTTTGGCCGAAGTGGTGGCAGCGTTGGAAGGCGGCGGTTTCTGGGCCAACGCATACGACGTTCAGTGGCGCCTGGTGGCAGTGACAGCTGAGATGGCGGCGACCGTTGATCGGTCTCTTGTCAGCGACCTGTTCGGGTTCAGTCCCGAGGCGCTGGTCGTGGAGGGTCCTATGGATCCCTCGCTCGACGTGTACCGAGCGTCGCTGCGGCATAAGGGTGAATGGATCCTCGCCGATCTCGGTGTCGATCGCGAGGAGCTGCGTCAGATGCTCCATCCCGCGCTTCGTGACGTGGTGGACGATCTGGCGCCCTGCGGTTCCGTCGCGACATGGTGGGCCACGCCGAGTATGTACATGGGAGACGAGATCGGGCTGGTCACGGTCGCACTGCGCGTGCGCGATGCCGACGATCATGTGATCGGAACGGTAGAGGTCACCAAGCCGGGCGTCGGGATGAACACGCTGGCGATGTTGACCGCCTTCGGTGATCGCAATCACTTCTCACAGATGGT
>DATBAK010000002.1 GCA_036271555.1 Acidimicrobiia bacterium | reverse complement strand
CCGTCCGATGTCGTCCTCGCGCTCGCGCAGGACGCACCGGCGTCGTCGGGGTACGCCGCGATCGCGGCCGACCTCGGCGGCGACGGCGGGTGGGATCGGCCCGCCGTCGTGCTCAGCCCACCGGCGCGGCGGCTGTTCCGGACCATGGGGGGCGATCCCGCGACCCTCGACCAGCTCGTCGCGCTCACCGGCGCCACGGTCGGTGAGACCGCGGGCCTCGTCCGCGAGTTGGAGCGCGCCGGCCGGGTGCAGCGGGCGCACGGGCGGTTCTGGCCGTGCTGACCTGCGCAGGGACCGAGTGGCACGGCGCCCGGGCGCCGCCGCGCGAGCGCGGCCGCCGACCGCGCTCAGTGGTTCGGTCGCCTTCAGTCCCCGCCCGAAGTGCCGAAAAGGGCTCGTGGAGTTCACCCGTTGTCCATACGACGCGTCGCCGATCGACGCCGAGACGTACTCGGGTGGATCGGCGCTGCTCTCGTGCTCGGTCTGCGGCGCCGCGTGGGAGTGGCACAACGCGTGGCTCCGCCGGGTGCGCGAACCCGATCGCGACGCCGTGCGCAGGGCCCGCGCCGGCAACTTCCCCGTCGACGAGCACCGCTCGCGGCGGCGCTAGGACAACGAGGCCGTCCCCTTCTCCGACGAGGCGGGAGGGCGCGCGCCCGGCCGGTACCTTGAGCGGCGTGGGCTACAACCCGTTCCGTGCCCGAGTCGCGCACCGCGGCGACGCGCTGATCGTCATCGGCGCCCTCGTCGTCGTGGCCGTGCTCGTGTTGTGGGCGCTCGGTGCGTTGTGAGCACGTGATGGAGACCGGCGCGCACGACGACGTCGAGGTCCGGCACGTGCAGCCGTACCAGGCGACGAAGCCGTACCGCTGCCCGGGTTGCGAGCACGAGATCCGCATCGGCGAAGGACACGAGGTCGTCGTGCCGCACGACGCGCCAGATCTGCGGCGGCATTGGCACACGGCGTGCTGGCGCGCGGCGGCGAACCGCAAGCCGACGCGTCGCGCGCGTCCGCAACGCTTCTGATCACGAAGACCGCAGTTAGAAGGCGTTCTCGACGACGTCGACGGCGGGTTTGTCGCCGCCGGGCGTGACCGACGCGACGTCGAAACGCAGCTCGCAACGGGTGCCGCGATGCGCCTCGAGCCACAACATCGCCAGCTTTCGCAACCGACGCTGTTTCACCGACGTCACCGCCTCGACGGGCGATCCGAAGCGATCGGAGCTGCGCGTCTTGACCTCGCAGAAGACGAGCGTCGAGGCGCGCCGCACGATCAGATCGATCTCGCCTTCGCGCACGCGCCAATTGCGGTCGACGACGTCGTAGCCGCGAGCGAGATACCACGCAGCCGCGGCGTCCTCACCGGTGTTGCCGAGTTGGCGTCGCGGATCGGAGCGGCGCGCACCGGTCGACATCGGAGCGTCAGAGCTCTTTGCCGGCCAGCTCCTCGATGTTGATGTCCTTGAACGACACCACGCGCACGGTCGACACGAATCGGGCGGGTCGGTACATGTCCCACACCCACGCGTCGTTCAACGTCACTTCGAAGTAGACGCGACCGTCTTCGTTCTTGGCGACGAGATCGACACTGTTCGCGAGATAGAAGCGACGCTCCGTCTCCACGACGTACGAGAACATCGGCACGACATCGCGGTACTCGCGATACAGCTGCAGCTCGATCTCGGTCTCGTACCGTTCCAGGTCTTCGGTGCTCATCGGGGCCGCCACCAGTCGCTCATCGGGACTCAGTGTAGGCCCGCGCTGATGGCCCCGAACCGCCCCGGACCCCGCAGGCGAGGGTCACCGGAGCAGGGCAAAACCCCTGGTCAGACCCGCTTTTCCTTGATCTTCGCGGCCTTGCCGATCCGGTCCCGGAGGTAGTAGAGCTTGGCCCGGCGGACGTCGCCCCTGGTCACGGGCTCGATGTGGGAAACGATCGGCGAATGGACCGGAAACGTCCGCTCGACCCCGACCCCGAAGCTCACCTTTCGGACCGTGAACGTCTCCCGCGCGCCGCTCCCCTGGCGCCGGATCACGACCCCCTGGAAGACCTGGACCCGCTCCCGGTTCCCCTCCACCACGCGCACGTGGACCTTCAGCGTGTCACCCGACGCGAAGTCCGGAATGTCGTCGCGTAGCGAGTCGCGGTCGACGAGATCAGTCCTGTTCATGGCTGGAGACTCCTCGAGATCCGGGCGCACGCCACCCGCGGGCACCGCGGAGAGGGCCGTCATGCTAACCCGATCGATCGCTCCGGGGCAGTTCCGGGTCGGGGAACTCGGCCAGCGCGGCCTGATCCGCGGCCGACAGGGCCCGGTCGGCCAGCAGGTCCGGCCGCCGGGCGCGCGTCCGGTGCAGCATCTGGGCCCGCCGCCAGCGGGCCACCCGGGCGTGGTCGCCCGACCGGGCCACCTCGGGCACTGACCAGCCCCGGAACTCGGCCGGGCGCGTGTACTGCGGGTACTCGAGCAGCCCGTCGACGTGCGACTCGTCGGCGCCGGACTCGGCGTTGCCCATCACGCCGGGCACGAGCCGCGTCACCGCCTCGATCACGACGAGCGCCGCGACTTCCCCACCGGCGGTCACGTAGTCGCCGATCGACAGCTCGCCGTCGGCGAGGTGGTCGGCGACGCGCTGGTCGACGCCTTCGTAGCGGCCGCACAGCAGCGAGAACCCCGACGTCGACGCGAGCTCCGTCGCCCGCGCCTGCGAGAACACCGCGCCCGCTGCGGAGAGCAGCAGCAACGGCCGCGGCGGCGCGACCGATTCGACCGCGGCGAACAGCGGCTCGGGCAGCATCACCATGCCCGCGCCGCCACCGAAGGGCGCGTCGTCGAGGCTGCGATGGCGATCGGTCGTGAACTCGCGCAGGTCGTGCACGCGCAGGTCGAGCAACACACGCTCCTGCGCGCGCCCGAGCAATGACGCGCGCAGCGGCGTCTCGAAGTACTCGGGGAACGCGGTGAACACGTCGATGCGCATCGCGCTCACCGGTAGAGCTCGAGCAGCCCGTCGGGCAGGTCGACGACGACGCGGCCGGCCGCCTGCTCGACGACGAAGACGATCGGGATCAGCACGCCGCCGTCGGTGACGAGCAGGTCGTGCGCGGGGTTCGCCTCGACCGCGGTGACGGTTCCGAGGTCCGTGCCGGCGCGGTCGGTGACGCGCGCACCGACGAGCTCGTGCACCCAGAGCACGCCGTCGTCGCTGGCATCGAGCGGATCACCGGTGACGAGGGCACCGCGCAGCGCCTCGGCGGCCGTGCGATCGTCGACGCCGTCGAAGCGTACGAGCCAACGATTCTGGTGCCGGCGCGCGGTCGCGATCGTGCGCGCCTCGTCGGTGATGTAGAGCACCGAGCCGGGTTGGAAGCGCTCGTCACGGTTCGACACCGCGTCGAGCACGACCTCGCCGCGCAGTCCGTGCGCCTTGCCGATCCGCCCGACCTCGAGCCGCGCGCTCATGCGCGACCGCCGGCCTCAGTCGGCGACGTCGACCGTCGCCCGCACGCCTTCGGCCGCCGCCGCGGCGCGCGCGACCTGACGGATCGCCTGCACCACGCGGCCACGCTTGCCGATCAGCCGGCCGACGTCGCCGGGCCCTGCGTGCACGATCACCGTGATGTCGCCCGAACGGCGCTCCTCGACCGCGATGTCGATCGCGTCGGGGTCGTCGACGAGATGACGCGCGATGTGCTCGACGACCGCTCGAGTGCGGCCACCGGAGATGCGGTTGCCTTCGGGCGCGATCTCGTCGTCGAACTCGTCCGCGTCGCCGGCGTCGTCGACCTCGTCGCTCATTCGGTGGACGCCTTCGCCGCGGCGGGCGCCTTCGGCGCGTGAGGCTTCGGCGCGGACGCCGCGGCGCTCCCGTGCTTGGCGCGGTACTGCTCCCACACACCGGTGATCTCGAGCAGCTTGCCGACCTGCTCGGTCGGCTGCGCGCCCTTCTCGATCCACTCGAGCGCGCGTTCCTCGTTGATCTTCACGACAGAAGGCTCCGCACGCGGCGCGTACTGACCGAGGATCTCGATGAACCGGCCGTCGCGGGGGCTCCGCGAGTCGGCAACCACGACGCGGTACGTCGGTTGCTTCTTCTTGCCGACGCGCATGAGACGGATCTTCACCGACACGAACGAACAACCCTTCGTTGGATGTGGAGCAGCGGGTCAGTGTAGGCGGAGGGGCCGCCGGGCTGCCCACCGCCCGCGCCCGCCGGAATGGACGGGGTCGCTCTGCGGACCGTCCGAGTCGGAGCGCGAGGCGTCAGGAGCGGCGAGCGGAGCGAGCGCGGCCATCAAGCTCCGAGGGCCGGGAGCCGGCCCTTCTTGCCCTTCTTCCCCTTCTTCCCCTTGCGGCCGCCGGGCCCGATGCCCATGGACCGCATCATCTGCTGCATCTGCTTGAACTGCTTGATGAGGTTGTTGACGTCGCCCGTCGCCGTGCCGCTGCCCCGCGCGATGCGCAACCGGCGCGAGCCGTTGACGAGGTTCGGGTTGCGGCGCTCGTCGAGCGTCATCGAGCGGATGATCGCCTCGATCTTCGTGATCTCCGAGTCCTCGACCTGCGCGTTCTTCATCTCCTTCGGGAGCCCCGGCAGCATCCCGATCACGTTCTGCAGCGGGCCCATCTTCTTCACCTGCTGAAGCTGATCCAGGAAGTCGTCGAGCGTGAACTGCCCCGACTGCAAGACCTGCGCGGCCTTCTCGGCCTGGTCGGTGTCGAACGCGGCCTCGGCCTTCTCGATCAGGGTGAGCACGTCGCCCATGCCGAGGATGCGGCCGGCCATGCGGTCGGGGTGGAACGCCTCGAAGTCCTCGACCGTCTCACCGGTGCCGACGAAGAGGATCGGCTTGCCGACGACCTCCTTCACCGACAGCGCCGCGCCGCCGCGCGCGTCGCCGTCGATCTTCGTGAGGACCACGCCGTCGAGCCCGACCGCCTCGTGGAACGCGGCGGCGACGTTCACCGCTTCCTGGCCGGTCATCGCGTCGACGACGAGCAGCGTGTCGTGCGGCTGCACGACCTCGCGGATCTCGCGCAGCTCGTCCATGAGCTCGGTGTCGATCTGCAAACGACCCGCGGTGTCGACGATCACGACCGTGCGACCGAGGCGCGCCGCCTCTTGCATCGCGCCGCGCGCGACCGTGACCGGATCACTCGCTTCCGAATAGAACGCGACGTCGATGCGCTGCGCGAGCACGCGCAGCTGCTCGACCGCGGCGGGACGTTGCAGGTCGGCTCCGACGAGCAGCGGCTGCTGACCCTGACTCTTCAGCAGTCGAGCGAGCTTCGCGGCCGCGGTCGTCTTGCCGGAGCCTTGGAGGCCGGCGAGCATCACGACCGTCGGCGGGCGCGGGCTCATCGTGAGCTTGCCGGTGACACCACCGAGCGTCGCGACGAGCTCGTCGTGCACGATCTTCACGAACTGCTGGCCGGGCGTGAGGCTCTCCGACAGCCGCGCGCCGATCGCGGCTTCCTTCACGCGGGTGATGAACTGCTTGACGACGCGGACGTTGACGTCGGCCTCGAGCAGTGCGAGCCGGATGTCGCGCGCGACGGCGTCGATGTCGTCGTCGCTCAGCCGCCCCCGGCTGCGCACCTTGTCGAAGATGCCCTCGAACCGGTTGGAGAGCGCGTCGAACACCTATGACTCCTGTCGCATCGTTGCTCCGTTCGGCACGGCGCTCAACCCTATGCCCCGGACCTGACCGCGCCGCCGCTCCTACCCGAAGAGCGCCGCCGCGAACTCGTCGGGATCGAACGGCACGAGGTCGTCGACCTGCTCGCCGACGCCGACGACCTTCACCGGCAGGCCGAGCTCCGACTGGATCGCGAGCACGATGCCGCCCTTCGCGGTGCCGTCGAGCTTCGTGAGCACGATGCCGGTGACGTCGACCGCCTCCGCGAACTGCCGCGCCTGCGTGAGCCCGTTCTGCCCGGTCGTCGCGTCGATGACGAGCAGCACCTCGCGCAGCGCGCCGGGCGTGCGGTCGACGATGCGCCGGAGCTTCTTGAGCTCCTCCATCAGGTTGACCTTCGTGTGCAGGCGACCCGCGGTGTCGACGAGCACGAGGTCGGCGCCGCGGCCGGTCGCCGCGCTCATCGCGTCGAAGACGACCGAACCCGGATCCGCGCCCTCCTGCCCGCGCACGACTTCCGCACCGACGCGGTCGCCCCACATCGTGAGCTGCTCCGCGGCCGCGGCACGGAACGTGTCGGCGGCCGCGAGGACGACCCGGCGACCCTCGTGCACGTGTTGCGCGGCGAGCTTCCCGATCGTGGTCGTCTTCCCGACTCCGTTCACGCCGACGAACATCCACACGTTCGATTCGCCGGCGACGTCGCGCAGCGCGCGATCGGGAGTCGTGGCGAGCAGATCGACGACCGCGGTGCGCACGAGATCGTTGAGTCCCTCGACATCGGTGACGTTCTGCTCGCGCGCCGCGACCTTCACGGACTCGAGCAATGTCGTCGATGTGGTCACGCCGACGTCGGCGAGGATGAGCGCCTCTTCGAGGTCGTCCCACACGTCGTCGTCGATGCCGCCGCGACCGGAGAGCACGCGCGAGAACGCGGCGCGGGTGCGTCCGAGTCGGTCGCGCAGCCGCGGCTTCTCGACGACCTCCGGCTCGGGTGCGAGCTCCTCTTCGACGACCTCGGGCTCGGGTGGGACGACGACTGCGGGCGGCGCCGGAGCGGGCGCGGGTGCCTCGACCGGCGCCGGTGGCGCGCCGACCTCGGGCGGCGCGCTCGGTGGTGTGGCCGGCCGTGCGGGCGGCGGAGGCGGCGGCTCCAGCACCACACCGCCGCGCCGCGCGGAGTTGCGCGCCAGGCTCACGCCGACGATCACGGCGATCACCACGACCGCGAGGATGACGATCAGTGCGATGAAGAGCATCGAATCGTCGAGCCTATCGGTGGGTCATCGTGGTTCCCGCGGGCGCGGCGCGCGAAGCGAGCGCGACCAGAAGGCTCAGACCGGGAGTTGGGACAACTCGAGCTCGCGCATGCGCTGGCTGACGACGCGGCTCGACCCGCCCGGCGGGAGCGAGACGCCGTAGAGCACGTCGGCCGCTTCCATCGTGCGCTTCTGGTGCGAGACGACGACGAGCTGCGCTTCGTCGCGGAACTCGTGCAGCAGGTCGAGGAACCGGTGGAGGTTCACGTCGTCGAGCGCGGCTTCGACCTCGTCCATCAGATAGAAGGGCGAAGGCCGGGCGCGGAACACCGAGAACAGGTACGCGAGCGCGGTCAGGGAGCGCTCACCGCCCGAGAGCAGCGAGAGCCGGCGCACGTTCTTGCCCGACGGGCGCGCTTCGATCTCGATGCCGGTGCTCAACGGATCCGACGGGTCGGTGAGGGTGAGCCGACCCGAGCCGCCGGGGAACAGCGTCGAGAACAGCGACGAGAAGTTCTTGGCGACGTCGGCGAACGCCGACTCGAACACCGCGACGATCTCGGCGTCGACCGATCGGATCACGCGCGTGAGCTCGCGGCGCGTGCTCTTCACGTCGTCGAGCTGACTCTCGAGGAACTCGTGCCGTTCCTGCAACGCCTCGTACTCGCCGAGCGCGAGCGGGTTGACCGGACCGAGCAGCCGCAGCTCGCGCTCGAGCTCGCGCGCCCGTGCCGCGGCGCTGATGCCGTCGGGCAGCTCGGGCAGCGGCGCCGCGATCGCGATTTCCGGTTCGCAGTCGAACTCGCGCCGCAGGCTCTCGACCGCGGCTTCGAGACGCATGCGGGTCTCGGCCTCTTCGAGCTCGAGCCGGTTCAGCTGCTCGCGCAGCTCCGTGAGCCGGCGTTCCGCCTCGGCGCGTTCCTTCCGCAACGCGTCGAGCCGCTTGCCGGCGGCGCGCGCGGCTTCCGAGTCGCGCTCACGACGACGGCGCAGTCGCTCCGCCAGCGCGTCACCGCCGCGCAGACGTTCCCGCAGCCGTTCGCCGAGTGCCTGTACTGCCGCGGCGCGCTCCTCGAGCTCGGCGCGGCGGCGCTGCGCGGCGGCTTCCTCGTCCGGACGGGCGGCGAGCCGGCGCTCGACGTCGGACAGGCGACGAGCGAGCAGGCCACGACGTTCGTCGACCCCGGCCGCACGGACCTCGGTCTCGCGGCGCAGCCGGTCGGCTTCGACGCGCGCCTCCTCGTAGCGGGTCTGCGCGGCGCGCCGGGCCGCCGACGCTTCGCGCTCGGCCGTCAGCGCGACCTCGAGTGCCTGGCGCGCACGCGTGCGCTGCGCGGCGGTGTCCTCGACCGCGCGCTCGGCCTCGGTCGCGCGCGCCGGCAGGTCGGCGAGTCGGGGTTCGAGCTCCGCGAGGCGAGCGTCGAGCGACGCGCGCCGTTCGGTTGCGCCCGCCGACGAGGTCTCGACGTCGCGCAGCGCACTCTCGGCCGCCGCGAGCTCGCGACGCGCCGCGTCGTACGCGACCTGGCGCGTGCGGCGCGCGTTGGCCTCGGCGTCGCGTGCGGCATCGAGGCGCCGGCGCGCCGATGCAAGCGCGTTGCGACTCGTGACTGCACCGCCTTCGGCATCGTCGGCGCGCGCCTGCGCGTCGGCGAGCGTCGACGGTGTGACCGCGGAACGACCAGCGGGACCGGCGCGCCACGGTGTCGGTCCACCGAAGCGATCACCGTCGCGCGTGACGACCACGAGCTCGGGATCGCCGAGCGCGACATCGAGCGCGGCGTGCCAGTCGCCTTCCACGAGCACGACGCGTGCGAGTAGCGCGCGCACGAGCGCGTCGAGATCGGGGCGCCGCGTGCGCACCATCTCCAACAACGGGCGGCTGTCGGCGGGATGGGTGAGCGCCGACGCCGCCGGACGCGCGAACCGGTCGGCGACGAGCAGCAGCGCAGAGACATCGCCGTCGCGCAACCGCTCCACCGCGGCGCGCGCCGCGCCGCCGCCGTCGACGACGAGCGCGCGCAGGTGCGGACCGAGCGCGGCCTCGACCGCGGCCTCTGCGCCGGGCGAGATGTCGAGGTGGTCGAGCAGCGGTCCGAGCACGCCCGGCAGGTCGCGCACGGCCTCGCCGCCCGCGGTCGCGTGCTCCTCTTCGAGGGCCGCCGCGAGCACGTCGGCACGGGCGCGCCAGCGCGCGGCCTCGGCTTCGTCGTGCCGCAGCGTCGCGACCGCGGCCTCGTGTGCCTCCTCGGCGGCGCGACGCTCGTCGCCCTCGGCCGCGTGCTCGGGTTCGACGGTTGCCTCGATCGCGCGGAACGCCTCGGCCGCGGCGGCGCGCGCGGTGTGCGTACGGGTCCGCTCGGGCTCCAGCGCGGCGAGCGCGGCAGCGGCCGCGACCAGCTGCTCGCGAACCGACGGCACGTCGGCGCTCAACGCGTCGATACGCGCGCGGATGCCGTCGTGCGACGCGACCGCGTCGTTCCAGCGCTGCGTCGCCTCCGCGAGCTCTTGTTCCGCGGCGCCGCGCGCGTCGGGCGCGGGTCCTGACGCGTCGTCGATCGCGGCGCGGCACTCTTCGGCGCGCGCCGCGGCGATGCGCGCGGAGTCGAGCAGCGGGCGCAGTCCTTCGCGTTCGAGCTCGACCGAGGCGAGCTCGTCGCGCAGCGACGCGGCGTCGGCGACGAGCGTCTCCACGACCCCTTCGTCGGCGGCGGCGAGCAGCTCCCGTTCGATGCCGCGCGCGCGCTCGGCAATGAGTGCCTGCAGACCGCGACCGCGTTCGCGAGCGGCTTCGACGCGCATCAACAAGTCGGCGACGTCGTCGTCGCCGGGGCGGCTGAGCTCGCGCTCGGCCCGCGCGACATCGGCGTCGAGCACGCGCAGACGCGCGCGCACCTCGGCCTCGGATGTTCCGAGCTCGCCCCGCCGCAGGCCGCGTCGTTCGAGCCGCGTCGTGAGCATCTCGATGTCGCGGCCGGAGAGGTGCAGCCGGATCTCGCGAAGCGTTGTCTGCAGTCCGTCGTGACGACGGGCGGCGTCGGCCTGCCGCTCGAGTGGACGCAGCTGGCGCCGCACCTCACGCAACAGGTCGGTGAGCCGGAGCAGGTTCGCCTCGGTCGCCTCGAGCCGGCGCTCCGCCTTCTCCTTGCGCTTGCGGTATTTGAGGACGCCCGCAGCCTCTTCGATGATCGCCCGCCGGTCCTCGGCGCGCGCGTTCAGCACCGCGTCGAGCTGACCCTGCCCGACGATCACGTGCTGCTGGCGACCGATGCCCGAGTCCGAGAGGAGCTCTTGGATGTCGAGCAGTCGGCACGACGCGCCATTGATCGCGTACTCCGACTCGCCCGTGCGGAAGAGCGTGCGGGTGATCGTCACCTCGGTGAACTCGATCGGCAGCATCTGCGACGCGTTGTCGATCGTGAGCGACACCTCGGCGCGCCCGAGCGCGGGCCGATCGGCGGTGCCCGCGAAGATGACGTCGTCCATCTTCCCGCCGCGCAGCGCCCGCGCACCCTGCGCGCCGAGCACCCACGCGACCGCGTCGACGAGGTTCGACTTGCCCGAGCCGTTCGGCCCGACGACGACCATGACACCGGGCTCGAACTCGAGCGTCGTCTTCTCGGCGAACGACTTGAACCCTTTGAGGGTCAAGGACCTCAGGAACATGCGATGACCGACCGCGCGGCCCCTCCTCCGGCGAGGAGCGTACGCGCGGCCCTACACGGCTCCGGCGGATGCACCTACACCTGGCACGCTTCGCAGAAGAAGACCGGGCGATTGCCGACGCGCAGCTTCACGAGCGGGCGCCGGCACCGCCGGCACGCCTCGCCTTCGCGCTCGTAGACCTTGAAGCGGTGGTTCTCGCCGCTACCCGTGTGGTCGACACCGTCGCCGTCGCTGTTGTTGGCGGCGCGTGAGCCCGCGTACTTCACGGCCTCCTGCACGGTCTCGACGATCGCGCGATAGAGACGACGAATCTCCTGGTCGGTGAGCGAGTCGCTCTCGCGATCCCACCGCAGTCCCGCCGCGAACAGGATCTCGTCGCTGTACACGGGACCGATCCCGGTGAGGACGCTCGCGTCCATCAGCAGCGCCTTCAACTTCGCGTGCCGGCCCGCGATGAGGCGCCCGAAGTCGATCCACGAGATCGACGCTTCGAGCGGGTCGAGACCCTTCGCGGCGATCTCGCTCACCTCGTCGGCGATGCCCTCGAGGGGCGTGACGAACATCTCGCCCGTCACCTTCGGGTCGGAGTAGCGCAACTGCCCGCCCTGGGTGAACGTGATGACGACGTGCGTGCCCTTCGTCACCGCGGTGCGCGCGGTCTTCGCGCGTACGAGCGAGCCCGTCGGGCCGAGATCGACGAGCAGCACGTCGGGACCGTCGAGGCGGATGAGCAGGTAACGGCCGCGCCGCTCGACGCCCGTGATCTTGTGGCCGTCGAGCAGGCCGGTGAACGCCTTCTTCGTGCGGTGACGGCGAATCGGCTTCAGCCCGTCGACCTCGACGCTCTTGATCTTGCGACCGACGAGGTCGCGCTCGAGATCTCGACGCAAGACCTCGATCTCAGGTAGCTCCGGCACCTTGGCCCCCCTCCTGCAGGCCCGACCAGGCGTACCACGCGGCCTCCTGCTCGGCTTCCTTCTTCGAATTGCCCGTCCCCGTGCCGGACTCCTCGCCGTCGAGCAGCACGACCGCGAAGAACTTCTTCGCGTGGTCGGGCCCCTCGTCGCGCACGACGTACCGCGGCCGCCCCAAGCTGCGCGCCGCGGCGAGCTCCTGGAGGCGGGTCTTGTAGTCACGTCCACCGGGACCGTCGGCGGACACACCGATGCGGTGGCCCACGTGATCGAGCACGAGACGGGTCGCGGCCTCGAGCCCGCCGTCGAGATACACCGCGGCGATCAACGCCTCGAACCCGTCGGCGAGGATCGACTGCTTCGCACGACCGCCACCCGCGTCCTCGCCCTTGCCGAGCAGCAGGCACGCGCCGAGGCCGATCTCGGCCGCGATCTCGGCGAGCGCACGCGCGTTCACGACCCCCGCGCGCACCTCCGAGAGCTGGCCTTCGGGAAGGTGGGGGAAGCGGCGGAAGACGTCGTCGGTGACGACCACACCGAGCACCGAGTCGCCGAGGAACTCGAAGCGCTCGTTGGACTCGTGCCCGCCGTTCTCCGCGCACCACGACCGGTGCGACAGTGCGCGCCGCAACAGCGCGCGGTCGCGGAAGGCATAGGTGATGCGCGCCTCGAGCGCGTCGAGCGTGGGATCGGGCTCGGGCGGGGGTGTGTCCGCGACGGGCGCCGCGCTTCCACCGGACTCGAGCCGCGCGACGACACAGTCGATCGCGTCGGCGACGGTGTCGAGCTCCGCGAGGTCGTCGTCGGCGAGCTTGAAGCCGACGGTGCGCTCGCCGAGCTCGTCCTCGATCGCCTCGGCCCACTCGATCAGCGCGAAGTCGTCGGCGTGCAGGTCGTCGCGCAGGCGCGCATCGGCGCGCACGGCGTCGTCGTCGACCTCGAGGATCTCGGCGAGTCGCTCGCGCACGAGCCGGCTCACCTCGTCGCGCGCCACGGGACTGCGGTGGCTGTGGGTCTCAGCCGGCATCGGCCATCACCCCGCGCAGCCGACTCACGACGTCGGCCCGCGCGCACGCGGCGGCCACCGAAACGGCGTTGACGATCGCGCGCTCGCCCGACGAACCGTGCGAGATCACGCACACGCCGTCGACGCCGAGCAGCATCGCACCGCCGGTCTCGTCGGGCATCAGGTCGGCGGCCGCCGCGAGCAGGCGCAGCTTGATCGGCTCGCTCACGGCGGCGAACTCGGGCTCGTCGAGGATCGAGAACACGAGGCCCGCGAGACCGAGCATCGCGCCTTCGAGCGTCTTCAGCGCGACGTTGCCGGTGAAGCCGTCGGTGACGATCACGTCGGCGGCGACGCGCGAGAGATCGCGCCCTTCGACGTTGCCGATGAAGCCCTTCACCGAAGACAGCCGCGCGAACGCGTCCTTGCGCAGCGCGTCGCCCTTGCCGGGCTCTTCGCCGTTCGACAGCAGCCCGACCGTCGGTTCGTCGACGCCGAGACGGACGCGCGCGTACTCACGCGCGAGACGCGCCCACTGCACGAGCCATTCGGGCTCGGGGTCGACGGTCGCGCCACCGTCGACGAGAAGCTGTCGCGTCTGCGTGCCGGCGACCGGCACCGGGATCGCGATCGCGGGACGGCTCACGCCCGGCAGCCGGCCGAAGCGCAGCAGCGCCGCGGCCATCGTCGCGCCGGTGTTTCCCGCCCCGACCATCGCGGCCGCGCGGCCGTCGCGCACCGCTTCCGCGCAACGGACGACCGACGCGTCGCGCTTCGTACGTACCGCGGTCGCGGGCTCGTGCATCTCGACGACCTCGGACGCGTCGAGCAGCGCGACGCGCGCGGCGTCTCCGACGAGCGGCCGCAGCCGGGCCTCGGAACCGACGAGGAGGATGTCGACGTCGAGGGTCGCCGCGGCCTGGAGCGCGCCCGCGACGATGGCGTCGGGCGCGCGGTCGCCGCCCATCGCGTCGACGGCGACCGTGACCGAGGCCGGATCGGTGCCCGGCGGCCCCTCGCTCACTCGGTTACTCGACCTCCACGACCTGCCGTCCGCGGTACCAGCCGCAGTTCACGCAGACGGTGTGAGGCAGCCGCGACGCGCCGCAGTTCGGACAGAGCGAGTGGGCGGCCGGCGTGATGGCGTAGTTCGCCGAACGCCGGGACCGCGTCCGGGACCGGCTGGTCTTGCGCTTCGGGACGGCCAACGGAGGCTCCTTGCAGATCGAGGACGAACGGGTGGGAGGCCCGGCTCACAGCTCGAGCGACCCGAGGGCCGCCCAACGGGGATCGCCGACTTCTTCGACGCAGCCGCAGTCGACGTCGTTCCGGTCGGCGCCGCAGGTGGGGCACAGGCCGCGACAGTCGTCGCGGCAGCGGGGGGCGGTCGGCAGCTCGAGCACGACGTGGTCGCGCACGATCTGCTCGAGGTCGATGCTGTCGCCGTCGAGGCGATAGGTCTCGCCGTCGATCGGGTCGGTCTCGAACAGCTCGTCGATACCGATCGCGAGCTCGCCCCGCATCGGGCCGAGGCAGCGGTTGCACTCGGCCGTCCAGGCGACGTCGACCTCGCCGCGGACGACGATCCCCTCCGGGATCCGCTCGAGCACGGCGTCGATGCGCACCAAGTCGTCGGGCCCGACCACGACCGTGCCCGCGCCGAGATCCGGCACCGCGCCCTCGAGATGCACGGCCCGTTTCGCTCCGGGCCGGCGCAGAAGGTCGGTGACCATGATTCGCAAACCGGAAGAAACGGTCATCAGTGGACTAATCATTCAGGAGGGTCGCCGCGGCGCGGCAGGCGGAGGGGCCGCGGCGATGCGGCGAAGCCGATGCCGAGCGGCAGAACGCGCATCGTAGCAGGCCACCGGCCTGCACCGATGGTGGCGGACGGGCGGCTCGGCGGGGCGATCCGGGCATCCGGGGCCGGGGTGGAACCGGGGCTTACCGTCGGGTCGACGCTGCCGATGAGGCTCCAGAGGCATCGGATCCGACGCGCGAGCAGGAGAGGCCATGAAGCGCTGCGCGGCCTGCGGCACCGAGAACGACGACTGGCGGCCGATGTGCGTGAAGTGCGGCGCGTCCTACTCGGGCGCGGCGGCCGAACCCGTCCTCGGTACCCCCCCGCCGGGGATGGCCCCGCCGCTCGGTCCGGGCGCGCTCGACGCGCGGGGCAAGGCACCGCGCCCACCCCGCACCGGCAACTCGCCGAAGACGGTCGCCATCGCACTGGTGGTGACCGCCGCGATCGTCGCCGCCGCCGTCGTCGGGCTCACCATGGTCGGCTCGAAGGACAAGGCCGGCGCCCCGACCACGACGTTCCCGACGAACTGGGACCCGCGCGTCAGCAGCCTCGTGCAGTTCGACCAGAAGCAGCGCGACCTCCACTACCTCCACCCGGTGCAGGTGCTGTTCCTCTCCCCCGCCGCGTTCAAGAAGCGGCTGCTCGGCGACCAGAAGCTCAGCGCGAAGGACAAGCGCGAGATCCAGGCGACGCTCGAGGCGCTGCGCGCGATGGGCATGGTCCAAGGGAACGTCGACCTCTTCAAGAAGCTGAACCAGCTCACGGGCGAGACCACCGAGGCGTTCTACGACTTCGAGAAGAAGCAGGTCGTGGTGCCCGAGGGCGCGATCGACGTCGCGCAGAAGGTGACGCTCGCGCACGAGCTGACGCACACGCTCGACGATCAGCACTACGACCTCGACAAGGTCGAGAAGATCGGCGACAAGCACGACACCGACGCCACCGAGGCGCTCATCGAGGGCGACGCGGAAGCGGTCGAGAACGACTACATCGCGAAGCTCTCCCCGAGCGACCGGCGCGCGTACGAGCGTTCGCAGGACACTGCGGCCTCCGGCGCGGACCTGAAGGGTGTGCCGCAGGTGCTCGGGCTGCTCCAGGAGTGGGCCTACGACTTCGGCCCGGTGTACGTCGACCTGCTGCGCAAGGTCGGCGGCCAGGCCAAGGTCGACGCCGCGTTCAAGAACCCGCCGATCGACGAAGAGCAGGTGATCGATCCGCTCAGCTATCTCGACAACGACGAGCCCGGCGCGATCTCCGCGCCGAAGCTTCCGAAGGGCGCGAAGAAGCTCGACAGCGGCAAGGAGTTCGGGGTGCTGATGTGGTACCTCATGCTGTCGGAGCGCATCGACCCGCACGTCGCGATGCACGCGGCGTTGGGTTGGGGCGCCGACTCGTACGCGATCGCGCGTGAGGGTTCGCAGACGTGTCTCGAGGTGCACTACCGCGGCGAGACGAAGCGCGACAACACGCAGATGCTCGGCGCGCTGCGCCAGTGGATCGCGGCGTTGCCGCACGGCATGGCCCGCGTGACGGCGAACTCCGACAACACGCTCTCGTTGCGGTCGTGCGATCCCGGGAGCGCGGCGAAGACCGTGACGAACCGCAGCCTCGGCGCGTATCAGCTGCTCGTGTTCCGCACGAGCCTGATCGGCGCGGCCGTGCAGGAGGGCGTGGCGCCCGCGGCGGCGACGTGCCTGTCGGACGGCGTCACCGACCACACCTCGGTCGCCGAGGCGAACTCGCCGAACGGCCCTGCATTCGCGCGGAACGCCGCCGCGATGCAGTCGCTCGCCGTGAGCTGTCGATCCACCCTGTCGACGATCGTCCCGCCCGACGAGATCGACAACAAATAGAGGACTCCGATCACCGCACTCCCACGCTCGCCAGCGAGCGAACAAGTCCGCGACCCGGAGGGGAGCGGGCGCAGGAGCGAGCGAGACGGAATGGAGCGGGCGCAGGAGCGAGCGAGACGGAATGGAGCGGCCGAAGGCCGCTACACGTCCTGGTCGAAGAAGCCGGGCTCGTCGTCGGCGAGGATCTCGGTCTCCTCGAGCGCGGGAGTGCCGGTGTGGACCTGCAACTGCTCGCGTCCGCGCCGGACCGTCGCCATGGTGCGGTCGAGCACGACCTCGAACGCCGCGAGCCGCTGGTCGACGTAGTCCTCGGCCTCGTGCTGCAGCGCGCGCGAACGCGCCTCCGCGTCCTCGATGAGCGCGTCCGCATGTCGGCGCGCCGCGCGCACGACCTCGTCGCGCTCGACCATCCGTTCCGCCTGCACGCGCGCGGACTCGATGATCTGCTGCGCCTCGCGCTCGGCACGCGCGAGGAACTCGTTGCGCTCCTTCAGCAACCAGCGCGCTTGCTTGAGCTCCTCGGGCAATCCTTCGAGCGCGTCGTCGATGAGCGTGAGCAAGTCGTCGCGGTTGACGCGCGGCGACGACGAGAACGGAACCGTGCCCGAGCTCTCCAGCAGCTCGCGCATCTTGAGCAACGAGCCCTCCGTGTCCTCGGTGCGCGCGTCGTTGTCGATCATGAAGCCTCCCCGTGGAAGCGATCCGCAAGGCGCTTGGCGACGACGGGCGGGACCATGCTGGTCACGTCACCGCCATAGCGCGCGACCTCGCGGACGAGGCTGGAAGAGAGGAACGAATAGTTCGGGCTCGTGGAGAGGAAGAAGGTGTCGATCCCCGACAGGCGCTGGTTCATCTGCGCCATCTGGATCTCGTAATCGAAGTCCGTGACCGCGCGCAGGCCCTTCACGATCGCGTCGGCGCCGTGCTCGCGCGCGAAGTCGACGAGCAGACCTTTGAAGAACGCGATGCTGATGTTCGGCAGGTGCGCGGTGCACTCGGCGAGCATCTCCTGACGCTCTTGGAGTGTGAAGAGCGACTGCGTCTTCTGCGGGTTGCGGATCACCGCGACGATCACTTGCTCGAAGTGCCCCGCCGATCGCTCGATGATGTCGATGTGGCCCAGGGTGACCGGATCGAACGAACCCGGACAGAGAGCGGTCGACACGATGCGACTCCGTGACGCAGGTCGGACGACTCCACCAAGTCGTCACGCGGACAGGAAGAACACGAGCGTATCCCCGAACTTGCGCTCCCAGTCGATCCGCATGCCCTCGACGCGCGGCTCGTCGCTGCCGGCCGCCCGCTCGAGCACGATCAACGCGTCCTCGTTCGTCCAGTCGCGGCGCGCCAGCGGCGCCAGCACCTTGTCGAGCGCGTCGGCGGCGAGGTCGTACGGCGGATCGCAGAGCACGAGATCGAAGGGCGCGTCCGCGGGTGGTGGCGCGCCGAGGAACGCGGCGACGTCGGTCGTCACGATCGACGCGACCGGCGCGGTCCCCGTGACCGACAGGTTGCGACGGAGCGCGTCGATCGCGGTCGGTTCGCGTTCGACGAGCACCGCGCGCGACGCGTTGCGCGAGAGCGCCTCGATCGCGAGCGCGCCGGTCCCCGCGTACAGGTCGAGGACGTGCGCGCCGAGCAACCGGTCACGCGCCGTCAGCGCGGAGAACACCGCTTCCTTCACGCGACCGGTCGTCGGGCGGATCGTCTCGCCGCGCGGTGCGAACAAACGGCGTCCGCCCGCGGAGCCCGCGATGACGCGCAAGTGCTGAGCCATGCGCCGATGTTCGCGCACGCACGTGCCCGCGGCCGCGCGCGAGCGAAGCGAGCCGCGCGCCCTCGGTCGGCGGCTGAGGCGTCAGGAGCGGCGAGCGCAGCGAGAAGAATCAGCTCTTGAAGAGGAAGTCGACGGAGTCGCCGAGAAGGTCCTCGACCTCCTCGCGAAGCTGCGCGGCGCGCGTGAGGTCGGGATCCTCGTCGAGCAGGCGCTCCGCGAATCCGCGCGCGAGCAGCACGAGCTCCTCGTCGCGCGGAATACGACCGAGCTTGAGATCGGAGAACCCCGACTGCCGGTCGCCGAACACCTCGCCCGACCCGCGGATCTCGAGGTCGCGCTCGGCGAGGAGGAAGCCGTCGGTCGACGCGGCCATCGCGGCCATGCGCTCTTCCGAGTCGGTCGTCGTCGGATCCGCGAAGAGGAAGCACCACGACTCCCCACCACCGCGGCCGACGCGACCGCGCAGCTGATGCAGCTGCGACAGACCGAAGCGGTCCGCGTCCTCGACGATCATCACGCTCGCGTTCGGCACGTCGACACCGACCTCGATCACGGTCGTCGCGACGAGCACGTCGATGTCGCCGCTCCGGAACGCGTGCATGACGCTCTCCTTGTCGCGCGCGGGCATCTGGCCCGTGAGCAGCGCGAGGCGGAGGCCCGCGAGGTCCTCGTGCTCGAGCCGTTCGAGCTCCTCGGTCGCGGCCTTGGCCTCGATCTTGGCGCTGCCCTCGACGAGCGGGCACACGACGTACGCCTGCCGGCCGGCCGCGATCTCCGAACGCAACGTCACGTAGGCCGCTTCGCGATCGAGCGGGTTCGGGCCGACGACACTCGTCGTGATCGGCGTGCGCCCGGGCGGCATCTCGCGCAGCTCCGACTTGTCGAGGTCGCCGTAGATGAGCATCGCCGCGGTGCGCGGGATCGGCGTCGCCGTCATCACGAGCACGTCGGGCTGCGGTCCGGAGTCGTCGCCGTCACCGCCGGAGCGGCCGGTGAGCAGCGCACGTTGCTCGACTCCGAAGCGGTGCTGCTCGTCGATGACGACGACGCCGAGCCGCGAGAACGGCGCGTCGCCGTAGAGCAGCGCGTGGGTCCCGACGAGGATGTCGACCTCGCCCCGCTCGAGGCCCGCGACGAGCTTGCGGCGCTCCGCAGCCGTCGTGCGGTTCGTCAGCAACTCGACGCGCACCGGGCGCTCGGCGAAGAGACCGCCCTCGCTCGGCACGGTGAGGTCGGCGAGCATCGCCGTCGCGGAGAGATGGTGTTGCTCGGCGAGCACTTCGGTCGGCGCCATGAACGCGCCCTGGTAGCCACCCTGCACCGCGACGAGCAGCGCGCTCAGCGCGATGACGGTCTTGCCGGAGCCGACGTCGCCCTGCAGCAAGCGATGCATCGGCGCCGCGCTCGCGAGGTCGCGTTCGATCTCGCTGATCGCGGCGCGCTGATCGTGGGTCAGCTCGAACGGCAGGCGCGCGTGGAACGCGGAGACGAGCGGCCCGTCGACGACGTGCTCGATGCCCGACTGCTCGGCCTCGACCGCGCGCTTGCGTGCGACCAGGCCGACCTGCATGCGCAGGAACTCGTCGAAGATGAGCCGGCGACGTGCCGCACCGACGACTCCGAGATTGTCGGGCAGGTGGATGTTCCGGTACGCATCGTCGCGCGGCACGAGGTCGAGGTCGTCGCGCGCAGCGCGCGGCACGGGATCGGCGAGCCCGCGGTTCTCGGAGCGATGCAGCGCGTTCTCGGCGAGCTTCGCCATCTGCCACGTCGCGATGTCGGCCTTGCCCGACGCGGGGTAGATCGACACGACCCGGCCCGTCTTGTTGGTCTCGCCCGACCGGCCGACCACGTCGACGACCGGGTTGGTCATCTGCCGTTTGCCGCGGTACACGTCGACCTTGCCGAACAGCGCAACCTCGGTACCCGCGCTCATCTGGCGCTCGCGCCACGCTTGGTTGAAGAACGTGCACGTGAGGTTCGACGTGCCGTCGCTCACGACGACCTCCACGAGCGCGCGTCCGTTGCGCGTGCGCCGACCGTGCGCGCGCAGCACCTCGCCGAACACCGTCGCTTCCTCGCCGACCTCGAGCGCCGCGATCTCGGATTTGTGCGTGCGGTCGATGTAGCGACGTGGGTAGTGCTGGAGCACGTCGAGCACCGACTCGATGCCCATGATCGCGAGCCGTTCCTCGAGCGCGTTGCCGACGCCCGCGAGGCGCGCGACGGGAAGGGCGCGCAGCTCGCGCAGCGTCAGCGGCGACTTCGCCGGCTCGACCATTCGCGCCCGGCTACTCCACGCCGACGAGATACGGGTACAGCGGCTGGCCGCCGTCGTGGAACTCGGCCTCGACTTCCGGATGCGCGTCGGCGAGATGCTCGCGGATGCGCGCGGTGTCGGACGCCTGCGCTTCCGCGCCGACGAGCACGGTGACGATCTCGCTCTCGTCGTCGACCAGCCGTTCGAGCAGCGCGGTCACCGCCCCGACCGGATCCTTCGCCGACGCGCAGATGCCGAAGCCGTCGATCGCGATCCAGTCGCCTTCGTGCACCGGTCCGAAGTCGGCGGCCGCGTCGCGTACGGCTCGCGTCACCTCACCGGTGCGGACGCGCGCCGCGGCTTCGGTGAGCGCGGCGACATTCGCGCCGAGCTCGGCGCGCGGGTCGTAGCCGACGAGCGCGCTCAGCGCTTCGACCATGCTCGTCGTCGGCACGACCTCGACGTTGCGCGCGCTCAACGCGTCGACCTGCTGCGCGACCGGAACGATGTTCTTGTTGTTCGGCAGCACGATGACATTGTCGGCCGACGTCGAATCGACCGCTTCGAGGATCTGCGCGGTCGACGGGTTCATCGACTGACCGCCCGCGACGACGACCTGCACACCGAGGCTCGTCAGCAAGCGGCGGACGCCGCCGCCCACCGCGACCGCGACGACCGCGGTCTCGACCGGCTCCGCGACCACGGTCGCGACACCGCCGCCCTGCTCGACCCACTCCGGCTCGTGCGCCGCGTGATCGTGCGCGCCGTGCGCGACCTGGTCGAAGAGATCGGTCACGCGGATCTGATGCGGACGGCCCGCATCGATGCCGGCTTCGATCGCGGCGCCGACGTCGTTCGTGTGCACGTGGCAGTTCCACAGACCCGATCCGCCGACGACGACGATCGAGTCGCCGAGCGCGCCCCACGTGTCCTTGAACGCGGGGATGGTCGAGTCGTGGGCGTCGAGCAGGTACATGACCTCGTAGCGCAGTCCCGCGATGTCGTCGCCGCGCAGGTGCGCCTCCACCGACGGCGGCGTGCTCACCGTCGCGGGCTCGGGAATCGGGCGGCCCGCGACGACTTCGAGGAACGCGGCGATCAACAGGGTGAAGCCCTTGCCGCCCGCGTCGACGACACCCGCGTCGCGCAGCACCGGCAACAGCTCGGGCGTGCGCGCGACCGCGCGATCGGCGGCTTCGGCCGCGTGCGCGAGCAGCGCCGCGAGGTCGAGGTTCGGGACCGACTCGATCGCCTCGGCCGTCTCCCGCACCACCGTGAGGATCGTGCCCTCGACCGGACGCAGCACGGCTTCGTACGCAGCGTCGGCGGCGCGCCGAATCGCGACCGCGAGGTCTGCGGGTCCGAGCGCGGCCAGCGGCGCACACACGTCGGCGACGCCCCGCAGGATCTGCGAGAGGATCACCCCCGAGTTGCCGCGCGCGCCCATGAGCGAGCCGCGCGACATCGCGGTGCACACCTCCCCCATCGCCTCGGCGGTGCCGAGCTCGTGCGCGACCGATTCGAGGGTCAACGCCATGTTCGTGCCGGTGTCGCCGTCGGGCACGGGATAGACGTTGAGGCGGTTGAGCTCCTCCTGGTGATCGCGGAGGGCGTCGCGGAAGCGCAGCACCACCCGCCGCAGATCGGCCGGGCCGAGGCTCGTCAGGCCGGGCACGAGATCGACACTACCCGGCTGCTATCGTGCCCAGGCTTTTCCGTCGGGAATCAGAGGGTGTGTCGACATGGCGTCCGTGTGCGAAGTGTGTGGGAAGCGTCCGAACTTCGGCATGCGGCTCAGTCACTCGCACCGCCGCACGAAGCGGCGCTGGAACCCGAACATCCAGAAGGTGCGCGCGGTCGTGAACGGCTCGCCGCGCCGGCTGCACGTGTGCACGTCGTGCATCAAGGCGGGCAAGGTCGTCAAGCCGTGACCGCGGCGCGCTGAGGAGCGGGCGATGCAGGGCGTCGTGAAGATGTTCGACCCGCTCACGTCCGAAGGCGTGATCGTGTCCGACCGCGACCGTTCCGAGTACGTGCTCGCGGCGGGCGCGCTCGAAGGCTCCGTGTTCCGCATGCTGCGCCAGGGCCAGCGCGTGAACTTCGACCTCGACGCCGACGGCCGCGCGATGAAGGTCCGCAGCGGCGCCGAGCCCGACATGGGACTCCCCACCGCCCAGGTCTGAGCTTTCTGGTCGCGCTCGCTGCGCTCGCCGCTCCTGACGCCTCAGCGCGCGAGTCGCCCGGGCCGCAGAGCGACCCGGGCGTTCCTGCGGGAACCACCGAGATCTACGGGACCTGGTCGAAGGGCTTCGCGTAGGCGAACTTGCCGCGCTCGGTGCCGGTGGCCGCGGTGAGCGGGAAGACCTGGAAGTCCTCGCCGTACCATTCGCGCGGCGGTTCGATCCCGTGCGCGCTCGCGGGTCCGAAGCCGAACCGCGAGTAGTACGCAGGACTGCCGAGCAGCGCGACGAGTCGCTCGCCGCGCGCGTCGGCGGTGGCGAGCGCCGCGCGCACGAGCGCGATGCCGATGCCGTGGCCCTGCCGCGCGGGCACGACACCGATCGGTCCGAGACCGAGCACGGGGATCGATCTCGCGATCGTGGCGCGCGTGCAGACGACGTGACCGACGATGGTGTCACCGTCGACCGCGACGATGGAGAGCTCGGGGATCCACGCGTCACCCGCGCGGAGATCCGTGACGAGCTGAGCCTCGGGCGGCTCGACATCGGGTTGATCGGGACGGCGGAACGCGGCCGCGTGGATCGCGGTGATCGCGGGCTCGTCGCCCGCGCGCTCTTGTCGAATATCGAAGCCGTTCATCGGCGGTGGCGACGGCGCGCGCCGCGACGGTCACCGGTGAGCATGCCGACCACGATGAGGAGCACGCACGCGCCGACGAACGCGACGAACATCGACCGCAGACCGAAGTGTCCGATGCCGTCGTCGCCCGCCGCGTTGAAGATCGCGCCACCGAGCAGGCCGCCGACGATGCCGACGAGGATCGTGCCGAGGCAGCCGAGGCGGCTGCCGGTGCCCGTCAGCCCACGCGCCAATGCCCCGGCGACGAACCCGACGACGATCCAGCCGATGACACCCACGGCGTCACCCTACTGAGCGACTGCCCGATCGGCCTCGGCCTTCCGGTACGCCGCGAGCTGCGCGTTCCACAGGCGATCGAGCGCGGCGGGCTCGATGCCGTCGAAGCGCAGGCCGAACTGGTCGTGCAGCGCGGCGAACCAGTCGGCCCGTTCGGTGAGCACGCGCACTGCGCTCTGCGTCTCGTCGACGCGCCGGAGCCCGAGGCCGACCATGATGTCGACGCCGGTCGCGTCGCGCCGCTGCACGATCAGGTACTGCACGAACAGCGAGTCGGGCGCGGTCGACAGTCGCGTGTGCTGCGCTTCGAACGCCGGGATCTCCGCGGGCGCCGCACGCCAGCTCATCGCGCGGAACGAGCCGCGCGCGTCGTGCGTGAAGCGCCAGTCGGCGATCTCACCGGGCGTCGCCGCGAGTCGATACGTGAACGGACCCTGGTGGTACTCGCCCGCGCGCAGCGGTAGCGGCTCGTGCAGCGCGTCGCCGAGACCGGCATCGACGTACCAGGCGCCGTCGGGATTGTCGGCGTTCGGTAGCCCCGCGACGGAGAGCACGAGGTGATTCGCCATCGAGTCCTCGGTCGGACCGTCGTCTCCGTGCACGCCGCCTACATGACGCGTGACGTCGTAGCCCAGCGCGCGCAGCAACTCGCTGAACGCGCCGTTCACGTGGAAGCAGTAACCGCCGCGGTTGCGGCGCGCGACGCGCGTGACCGACTCGGTCGGGTCGATCGTCCAGCGTTCCCCGAGGTGCAGCCAGACGGTCTCGTACGGCACGCGCTCGACCTGCGCGCGGTGCAGACGGAACAACGCGTCCGCCGACGGCGGCTCGACCTCGACCTCGAGGCGCGCGAGATAGGCACGGAGGTCGTCGTCGTGCAGGACGCGCTCCCTACTCGGACAGGCGCTTCTCGAGCTGCTCGAGCTGCTCGTGCAAGGCATCGGGAAGCCGGTCGCCGAACTTCGCGAAGTGCTCCTCGATGAGCGGGATCTCGAGTCGCCACGCCTCGATGTCGACGTCGAGCAGCTCGGCGAGCGCGTCGGCGGTCACGTCGAGCCCGTCGGTCTCGAGCGCACCCGCGGCCGGCACCCGCCCGATCGGCGTGTCGATCGCGTCGCCACCACCGGAGACGCGCTCGAAGATCCATGCGAGCACGCGGCTGTTCTCGCCGAAGCCGGGCCAGAGGAACTTGCCGTCGGCATTCTTGCGGAACCAGTTCACGTAGAAGAAGCGGGGCAGCTTCGCGGCTTCCGTCTGCGCGCCGACCTCGAGCCAGTGTCCGAAGTAGTCGCCCATGTGGTAGCCGCAGAACGGCAGCATCGCGAACGGATCGCGGCGCAGGTTGCCGACCGCGCCGGCCGCGGCGGCCGTCGTCTCCGACGCCATGATCGATCCGAGGAACACGCCGTGCTCCCAGTCGAAGGCCTCGGTGACGAGCGGCACGACGCTGGCGCGTCGGCCGCCGAAGAGGATCGCGGAGATCGGCACGCCCGCGGGATCCTCCCACTCCGGCGCGACCGACGGCACCTGCGACAGCGGCGCGGTGAAGCGGCTGTTCGGGTGCGCGGCCGCGTGGTCGGCGCCGGGGGCCCAGTCGTCGCCGTGCCAGTCGATGAGGTGCGCGGGCGCCTCGTCGGTGAGGCCCTCCCACCAGATGTCGTTCTCGTCGGTGAGCGCGACGTTCGTGAAGAGCGTGTTGCTGCGGAGCGCGGCGAGCGCGTTCGGGTTCGTCTTCTCGCTCGTGCCCGGCGCGACACCGAACATGCCGAACTCGGGGTTGATCGCGTGCAGACGACCGTCGTCGGCGTACTTCATCCAGCAGATGTCGTCACCGATCGTCTCGGCCTTCCAACCGGGGATCGTCGGCACGAGCATCGCGAGATTCGTCTTGCCGCACGCCGACGGGAACGCGCCGGCGACGTAGCGGGTCTCACCCGTCGGGTTCGTGAGCTTGAGGATGAGCATGTGCTCGGCGAGCCAGCCGTCGTCGCGCGCCATCGTCGACGCGATGCGCAGCGCGAAGCACTTCTTGCCGAGCAACGCGTTGCCGCCGTAGCCCGATCCGTACGACCAGATCTCGCGCGTCTCGGGGTAGTGCACGATGTACTTGTGGTCGGGGTTACACGGCCACGCCACATCGGCCGCGCCGTTCTCGAGCGGCGCGCCGACCGAGTGGACGCAGGGCACGAACTCGCCGTCGTCGCCGAGCACTGCGAGCGCTTCGCGACCCATGCGGGTCATGATCTTCATGTTCGCGGCGACGTACGCGGAGTCGGTGAGCTCGACGCCGATGTGCGCGATCGGTGAGCGCAGCGGGCCCATCGAGAACGGCACGACGTACATCGTGCGGCCGTGCATCGCGCCCTTGTAGTGCGCGCCCAGCTCTTCGCGCATCTCGGCCGGAGCCCGCCAGTTGTTCGTCGGTCCCGCGTCGACCTCGCGCTCGGAGCAGATGAACGTGCGGTCCTCGACGCGCGCGACGTCGGCGGGGTCGCTCCGCGCGATGTAGGAGTGCGGGCGCCGCGCGTCGTTCAGCGGTTGGAGTGTGCCGCCGTCGACGAGCAGCCGGCAGAACCGGTCGTATTCCTCGTCGGAACCGTCGCACCATTCGACCCGATCCGGTTCGAGGATCGCCCGCCAGTGCTCGACCCAGTCGAGCAGCTCGGCGTGCCGGGTCGGAGGATTGGTCGAGCTCATCAGGGCCGTCCTCGTCGACTTCCGTGTCCGTCCGTTGTGGCGTTCGGGAGGGAAAGTGAGTGTAGGCCCGACCCTCCCGGATCGGTCCAAGCGGGCCGCTCCACCTCGCGTCCTACCCGAGCGGTCGCGCCGATCGACCGTTACGATTCGCGACCCCCGCACCGAGGAGGCCGGCATGGCCGTCAGCGCGTACATCCTCATCCAGACCGAGGTCGGCAAGGCGTCGAACGTGGTGGATGAGATCCGCGGGCTCGGCGGCATCGTCGAAGCCGACGACGTGACCGGGCCCTACGACGTGATCGTGAAGGCCCAGGCCGACACGATGGACGAGCTGGGCAAGATGGTCGTCTCGCAGATCCAGCTCGTCGAGGGCATCACCCGCACGCTGACCTGCCCCGTCGTCAACTTGTAGCGACGAACCGACGCCTCCGCATTGTGCGACACGCAGTGCCCTGCAGGGCTCTCCGATGTCGCAAGGTACGCGGGAGGAAGGTTCCGCCAGGCGGGCGTCAGCGCTGGCGGCCGGCGCGGCGGGCGCGGCGATCGCGGCGCGCGATGGCGAGGTCGATGAGGCGGTCGAGCAGCTCGGGATAGGGCACGCCCGACGCGTCCCAGAGCTTCGGGTACATCGAGATCGGCGTGAAGCCCGGGATCGTGTTGAGCTCGTTGACGAGGAAGCCGCGGCCGCCGGGCCCGTCCTCGTAGAAGAAGTCGACGCGCGCCATCGCCTCGCAGCGGCACGCCTCGAACGCGCGCACCGCGAGCCCGCGCACCTCGGCCGTCCCGTCGGCCGACAGCGGCGCGGGCACGAGCAGCTGCGCGTCGCCGTTCTCGTACTTGTCGGCGTACGAGTAGAACTCGTCGCCGGGCACGATCTCGCCGGGCACCGACGCCTCGGGTGGGTCGTCGCCGAGCACGCCGACCTCGATCTCGCGCCCGCTCACGGCCTCTTCGGCAATGCACCACTCGTCGTAATCGAACGCGAGCGCGATCGCGGCGTCGAGCTCGGCGCGGTCGTGCGCCTTCGTGACCGCGACCGACGAGCCCATGTTCGCGGGCTTCACGAACGCGGGGAGACCGAGCTCGTCGACGACACGCGTCGCGAACGCGCCGGGGTCGGCTGCGTGGTCGACGCCGTCGCGCCGCGCGAGGGCGCGTGCCTGCGGCAACCCGGCCGCGGCGAACGCGCGCTTCATCATCACCTTGTCCATGCCGACCGCGGAGCCGACGACACCCGAGCCGACGTACGCGAGGCCCGCGAGCTCGAGCAGTCCCTGCACCGTGCCGTCCTCGCCGTACGGACCGTGCAACAACGGCAGCACGACGTCGGGCGCGAGACCGTCGACGCCGTCGTCGCCCGCCGCGCTCGCGGGCACGATCTCCTGGTGCGCCGGCACGCTCGGCGGCAACACGGGCTCGCCCTCCACCGCGAACGCGCTCGGCAGCGCGTGCGTGCCCTTCTCGAGTGCGGCGCGCGCTTCGCCGGCGAGGAGCCACTCCCCTTCCGTCGTGATCGCGATCGGAACGACCTCGTAGCGCTCCGGATCCAACGCGCGCGCGACGGCGACCGCGGTGACGCACGAGACGTCGTGCTCGGCGGAGCGCCCGCCGAAGAGCAGCATCACGCGCCGGCGCGCCGGCGCCATCAGTGCACCACCTGTAGCACCGCGCGGATGCCGACGCCCATGAGGAACAGCCCCACGAAGCCGTACCACATCTCCAGTTTCCCCTTCATCGCGTAGCGGTACGAGTACGCGAGTCCGACGGTGATGAACGCGACGAAGCCGTAGAACATGTGGAACCGCGGCGCGGTGTACTGCTTGCTCGACACGAGGATCACGCCCGTGAACACCTGCAGCATGATCGCGCCCTCGGCCGCGATCGTCGCGATCCACACCGAGCGCCCGCGCACGCGCGTCTTCTTCCACGCGACGAGCGCGTAGATGCCTGCGAGCGCGTTGGCCACGATCGCGACGTAGCCCCAGACGCGGTGGAAGTCGAACAGCGCGACCATGAGCTACAGCGCGGAGTCGTCGGCGGCCGCCGCGAACGCGGACTCACCGCCGCGCAGCAGGTTCTTCAGCACCTTGCCCGCGGGATTGCGCGGCAGCGGCTCGTCGCGCAGCTCGACGTACTCGGGCACCTTGAAGTTCGCGAGGTGCTGCCGGCAGAAGTCGCGCAGCTCGTCGGGCGTGACCGCGGATCCCGTGCGCAGCTGCACGACCGCCTTCACCTCTTCGCCGAGCACCGGGTGCGCGACGCCGACGACGGCCGCATCGACGACGTCGGAGTGCTCGAAGAGCACGTTCTCGATCTCGACGCACGCGATGTTCTCGCCGGCGCGGATGATCATGTCCTTCGCGCGGTCGACGATGTAGACGAAGCCGTCGTCATCGAGCTTGCCGATGTCGCCGGTGTGGAACCAACCGTCGGTGAACGCCGCCGCGTTCGCGTCGGGCCGGTTCCAGTAGCCGTGCGCCATCACGTTCGGGCCGTGGATCCAGATCTCGCCGGCGGTGTCCGGCGGCTGCTCCTTGCCGTCGTCGTCGACGATCTTGAGCTCGACCGTCGGCGCGGCGCGCCCGACGGAACCCGGATGCGCGAAGTAGTCGTCGCCGCCGTGCGCGGTCGCGACCGACGCGGTCTCGGTGAGTCCGTACGCGGTCGTGAGCGTCTTGCGCAGGTTCGGGAACGCGTCCGCGATGCGATCGACGAGCTCGGGCGCGGCGGGCGCGCCGCCGTAGCTCGCGCGCTGCACCGACGACAGGTCGTACTGCGACCGCTCGGGCGCCTCGATGATCCGCCACATGATCGTGGGCACGCCGCCGATCGCCGTGACCTTCTCGCGCTCGATCACCTGCATCGCCGCGACCGGATCGAAACGACCCGGTGGCATGAGCACGAGCTTGGCACCGGTTGCATAGCCGACGGTCATCGTCGACAGGCACCCGGTCACGTGGAACAGCGGCACGACGAGGAGCGACGCCGCCTGGACCTTCGCGTTCGCCTCGGGCGGCGGAGTGCCGCGCATCGCCTGTGCGACGCCGAGCACGATGATGTTCTGGAGGTTGGCGATGATCTGACGGTGCGTGATCGTCGCGCCCTTCGGACGCCCGGTCGTGCCCGACGTGTAGAGGATCGCGAAGATGTCGTCCTCGTCGACGTCGCCGCCGACCGCGCGGGCGTCGTCGGGACCGCCGGCCGCGACGAACTCGGAGAACGGCCGCGCGCCGGGGCCGCCCTCACCGACCACGAAGACGTGCTCGAGCGCGGGCAGCGAGTCGAGCGCGGGTGCGATCAGCGCGAGACGCTTCGCGTCGGCAATGAGCAGGCGCGCGCCCGAGTCGGAGAGACCGAACTCGAGCTCCTCGGTCTTCCACCAGGCGTTGAGCGGCACCGCGATCGCACCGACGAGCGCGCAGGCCCAGAACATGACGACCCACTCGGGGCAGTTCGCCGACACGATCGCGACCCGGTCGCCGCGGGCGATGCCGTGCGCGCGCAGCGCCCGAGCCGACTGGCGCACGAGGGTGTCGTGCTCACCGAACGTGAGCCGGCGGTCGCCCTGGACCAGCCAGGTGACGTCGGCCCGGCCCGCGCTCTGCGCGAGCAGCTCCCCGAGCGCCCGCATCCGCTGCTTGTAGACCTGGGTCGGGACGCCCAGCACGTCCTCCACGACGATCTCGAAGGGGCCCTCGGGGCCCGTGAGCTGGGCGATGACGGGATCGGGCTCGCGCAACGGCACCTCCGGGACGGGCGGACGGGCCCATTCTCACCGGCCGGGACCCCCGATGCGCAACCGCCCGGGGCGGGCGTCGGCGGGTTGGCTCAAGTGGCCCGACGACCCGGCCGATCAGGGAATTGGCGGGAGAGCGTGTGCGGGAAGGAAGAGCGTGGGCGCAACGGAGACGAGCGACGTGGCGGCGACGGCCGGGGATACGACCCGTCCGCTGTTGACCCCGCGCGACGCCCGCAACGACGCCATCGTCCACGAGCTCGAAGAGCCCTTGGGCGAACTCGTGCGTGCGCTCCAGCGGCGCCAGCTCTATCAGCTCGTCGGCGAGGTCGATCCGCCCGACTCGGAGCTGCTCGGACGGGCCCGTTCGCTCGTGCGCGATCTCGAGCACGTGCTCGCGGAGCTGCTCGACCGGCCGGTCGCACCGACCGACCCGCGCGAGTGGCACGACACGTTGTCGATGCGCAGCGCGTTCGAAGACGCGGCCGCGTCGGCGAAGGACGCGCTCGCGGGTCGCAGCGTCGTCGTCGACGCGCCACCGACGTTCGTCGTCACGAGCCATGCACCGCGCTTGCACGAGCTGCTCGTGCACGTGCTCGCGCTCGCCAGCCGGTTGCAACCGGCATCGTGGAACGTGCGCATCGACGTGCAACGCCGCGACGGCGAGGTCGTCATCATCGTGCCGTGCACCGACCGGTCCGACTCGCTGTCGGTCTCGGACCAGATGCATCTGCACGAGCTCGCGCGATCGCTCGGCGGTCGGCTCGACGTGATCGGTCACCCCGACACGAACGCGGGCCTCTGGGTGCGCCTGCCTCAACAGCGCACGGTGGACTCGCGTCCGGAGTAGCTACTCCATACTGAGGACGAACATCTTCTGCGCGTCGATGCGCGCGTAGACGGGGCCGGAGTCGAGGAACTGCTCCCACTCCTCGCCGTAGCGCGGCGTGTACACCTCGAGCAGCGTCGCCCGGAAACCCGCGTGCTCGGGCGCGCGCACGTCGACGGAGGTTGCCGTGCCGTGCACGGTGACCGCGAACTCTTCGCGCGGCAAGTGGGTCGCGCTCACCTGCGGGCGCGTCGCGATGTGGCGGAAGCGCAGTGAATCCGGTGACGAACCGAAGTGGAATGCGCCGCGGTAGAAGACGCCGTCGACGGGACCGACGAACGGGCGGCAGTCGCGGCTCACGGTCGCGAGGTTGAGCAGCGTCATCCCCGTGAGTCGCGACGCGAGGGTCTCCGCCGGTACTTGACGATCGGTGGTGAGGATCGAGCGCAAGTGCTCGCCGCCGGCCGCGAGGCTCGTGTCGAGAAGCGACTGGAGCGCGCGGAGATCGTCGGCGGTCTCGTGCACGGGTTACTCGTCCTGGTCGGGCTGCGAGCGGAGGAAGCGCTCGATCTCGGACACGAGCTCGTCGCCCGACGGCACGGTTCCCGTCGCGGCCTCGAGCCGGTTCACCATCTCGAGCACGTCCTGCCGCTGCGAGAGTCCCTCTTCGACACGCGTCGTGTACTCCGTGCAGCGCGCTTCGAGCTCCGTGAGGTCGATCGTGACCTGCCCGAGCTGCGCGACGCGCGCGAGCAGGGCCAGCGTCGCGGGCGGCGACGGCGAGCCCGACACGTACTGCGGCACCTGCGCCCAGAGCCCGAAGGTCGGGATGCCGGCCTGACCGAGCTGGTACTGGAGGACCGTGTTGAGCCCGGTCGGTCCGGTGTAGTCGGGGCGCAGGTCGCCGAGCTCCTGCGCGAACGACCGCGACGTCGCGGTCGCGAGCACCGCAACCGGCCGGCGGTGCGACGCGAGCACCGGCATGCCGCCGAGCGACATCGCGAGCGTGACGCCCAAACGCGTCGCGGCGTCGGCGATCTCGGCGGCGAACGACGCCCACCGCAGCGACGGTTCGGGTCCGTGCACGAGCACGACGTCGCGTCCCGCGGTGCCGGCCCAGAGCTCCACTCGCGGCCAGTCGATCGCGCGCACGCCACCTTCGGCGATGCGCACGGTCGGCCGGGTCTGCTGGAGGTCGAGCAGCTCGCTGAGGTCGACCTCGCCGAAGCGGCGCGCCGATTCGAGCGCGTCGCTGAGGGCGGCGACCGCGCCCGTGCCCGCGAAGCCGGCGTCGACCCATCCCGTGAACGCGAACACCATCACCGGCGTGCGCAACTCGGGCCACGTGTCGACGCGAAGCATCCGTGAACCTTAGGGCTCGTACGTGCGCCCGGCCGCCGCACCGAAGGCGCGCGGTAGCGTCCCGCCCATGCGGTTGCGCATCTTCACCGAACCCCAGCAGGGCGCGCGGTACTCGGATCTCGCGGCGCTCGCCCGGCTCAGCGAGGATCTCGGCTTCGACGCCTTCTTCCGCTCCGACCACTACATGGCGTTCGACGGCGACGGACTTCCCGGCCCGACCGACGCGTGGCTCACGCTCGCGGCACTCGCGCGTGACACGACGCGCATCCGCCTCGGCACGCTCGTCACACCCGTGACGTTCCGCAACCCGGGACCGCTCGCGATCTCGGTTGCGCAGGTCGACGAGATGAGCGACGGACGCGTCGAGCTCGGGCTCGGCACCGGTTGGCACGACGGCGAGCACGCCGCGTACGGCATCCCGTTCCCACCGATCGGCGAGCGCTTCGCGCGGCTGGAGGAGCAGCTCGCGATCGTCACCGGGCTCTGGTCGACGCCCACCGGCGAGACCTTCGACTACGAAGGCGCGCACTACACGATCAAGGACTCCCCCGCGCTGCCGAAGCCGGTGCAGAGCCCGATTCCCGTGATCGTCGGCGGCTGGGGCGAGAAGCGCACGCCGCGACTCGCGGCGCAGTACGCGAGCGAGTTCAACCTGCCGTTCGCACCGGTCGAGCTGTTCGGCAGCGCGGTGCAGCGCGTGCGCGCCGCATGCGACGCCGCGGGACGCGATCCCGCGACGCTCCGCATGACGGTCGCGCAGACGGTGTGCTGCGGTGCCGACGAGGCGGAGTTCGCGCGGCGCGCGTCGGCGATCGGACAGGACCCCGCGAGCCTGCGCGCGAACAATCTCGGAGGGTTGCCCAACGAGATCGTCGACCGCATCGGCGCGTACGGCGAGGCCGGCGCCGACACCGTGTACCTCCAGGTGCTCGACATCGCCGATCACGACCACGTCCGTCTGATCGCGGCCGAGGTCGCGAGCGCGTCATGACCGTTCGCTTCGGGGTGCACACCGGTCTGCAGAACACGAGCCTGCGCGAGCTCACACCGATGTGGAAGCGCATCGAGGAGCTCGGCTTCGACTGGATCAGCATCTGGGACCACTTCTACGCGGCCGACAACACGGGCGATCCGTCGTGCCTCGAAGCGATCGTGAGTCACGCCGCGCTCGCGGCCGCGACCGAGCGCGTGCGCTGCGGCAGCCTCGTGTACTGCGCGGGCTATCGACACCCGGCCGTGCTCGCGAACGCGATGGCGACGCTCGACGAGCTGTCGGGCGGGCGCGTCACGCTCGGCATGGGCGCGGGCTGGGCGCAGCTCGAGTACGACGCGTACGGCATCCCGTACCCGTCGGCCGGCGCGCGGCTGAAGATCCTCGAAGAGAGCCTCGTCTGCATCCGCGGGCTGCTGCGCGACACGCGCACCGACTTCGCGGGCGAGCACTTCACGCTCACCGACGCGCAGTGCGAACCGAAGCCGTTGCAGACGCCCCTGCCGATCTGGGTCGGTGGCGGCGGCGAGAAGGTCACGTTGCGCCTCGCCGCGCAGTACGCCGACGGGTGGAACGTGCCGTTCACGGCACCCGACGCGTGGGCGCACAAGTCGGAAGTGCTCGACGCGCACTGCGAGCGACTCGGCCGTGATCCGTCGACGATCGAGCGCGGCGCGAACGTCGGCATGGCCTTCACCGACGAGGAGCTGAGCCGCCAGTTCGGGAAGCTCGCCGAGTACGTGAAACCGGGCGTGCTGACCGGCAGCGTGCAGGAGATGGTCGACCGCGTCGGCGCGTACGCGGACGCGGGTGCCGATTGGGTCATCCTCGCGATGCGCGCGCCGTTCGACCACGACGGGCTCGAGCGCTTCGCGAGCGAAGTGCTCCCTCAGCTCGGCTGATCACACGGTCGCGCTCGCGTGCGCTTCGTGGTCTCGTCGGTTCAGCTCGGCGGTTGCGATCGCTCCACCGGTCGCGGATCTCTCCACATCGCCCAGAGTCTCGGACCGTCGTGCGGGATCGCGAGCGTGCGCGTCACCACGAAGCCGTGGTGCTCGTAGAAGCGCACGTTCTTCTCCTTCGTGCTCTCGAGGTACGCGGGGATACCTTCCGCGTCGCAGCGCGCGAGCACCGGCGCGAGCGCGGCCGACCCGTAGCCCCGACCCTGCATCGGCGGGTCGGTGCCGAGGCCCGACAGGTAGAAGTGCGGCTCCTCGGGATGCACGCCGAACATCGCCTCCCAGCAGTCGCGCATCCACTGCATGCGGTCACCGACGATCGATCCCATCGTCTCGAGGTCGGAGCCGGGCTCGGGCACCACGAACCAGCGCCCGGGCGGCGCCCACAGCGCGGCGACCGACCGGCTGTCGTCGGTGTACGACTCGCCGAGCGGCAGCGACATCTCGCGGATCGTGATCTCGAACATGCGGCGCAGGATGTCGAGCCGCGTCGACGCGTCGGGGAACACCCATTCCTGCAGCGGGTCGTCGAAGAACGCGCGTGCTTCCGTGGCCGCGAGCGGCACGACGTCGTCGGCGCGCAGGGCCCGGATGGTCGGCGTCACCGAGGCAGTATGACGTGATGGCACGCGACGAGGGCCAATCGTCGGCGGACGGCGCACCCGCCGACGCGGAGACCCACGAGCTGCGGTTCGACGCGCTCTCCGGCGAGTGGGTGCTCATCGCCGCGCACCGGCAAGGCCGTCCGAACCTGCCCGCGAGCGGTTGCCCGTTCTGCGTCGGCGGGCTCGAGGCGCCCGAGGTCTACGACGTGCTCGCGTTCCCGAATCGCTGGCCGCCGCTCGTCCCCGGTCCGCAGATCGACGCGGTCGCCTCGGGTCGACGAGTGGAAGCGCGCGGCGCGGCCGAGGTCGTGCTCTTCTCGCCCGATCACACTGCGTCACTCGCGACGATGCAGGTGGATGCCGTGACGCGCGTCGTGGAGCTCTGGTCCGAGCGCACGGCAGCGCTCCTTGCGCGTCCCGAGATCGAATACGTGCTCGTGTTCGAAAACCGGGGCGCCGCGGTCGGCTCGACGATCCACCACCCGCACGGTCAGATCTACGGCTATCCCTTCGTGCCGCCGACGCCGGCGCGCGAGATGGCCGCGGCCGCGTCACGCGGCGGCTGCCCGGTGTGCGCGGAGGTCGCGTCGGAGACCGCGGACGCGAGTCGCGTCGTGTACGACGACGGCGAGTGGATCGCGTGGGTGCCGTACGCGTCGGCGTACTCCTACGGTTTGCGGCTCGCGCCGCGCACGCACATCGGCGGGTTGCCCGACCTCGACGCGCGCGGTCGCCGCGCGCTCGCCACGCTGTTGTCGGACGTGCTCGCGCGCTACGACCGGCTGTGGGAACGCGCGCCGGCCGACGGACCGTTCCCGTATCTCATGTGGTTCCACCAGGCGCCCGCGCACCACGACGGCGAGTACCACCTGCACGCGCACATCGCGCCACCGCTGCGCGCGCCGGGCGTGTTGCGGTACGTCGCGTCGGGCGAGGTCGGCGGCGGCCTGCTCGCGAACCCCGTGTCGCCCGAGGCCGCGGCCGGCGCGCTACGCGCCGCGGGATCCCGATGAGCGACGACGCGCGTCTCGCCGCCGTGCGCGCCGCGCTCGGCGCGGCACCCGACGCGGTCGTGCGCGCGCCCGGACGCGTGAACCTGCTCGGCGGACACGTCGACTATCACGAAGGTCCGGTCGTCGCGATGGCGATCGACCGCGACGTGCTGATCGGCCTGCGGGTGAACACAACCGGACGCGTGACCGTGCAGTCGCTCGACCTCGCGGGCACCGTCGACGTCGCGGCCGATGGCTCGACCGACCCCCTCACGGTCGAGCCCGCGTGGGGCCGGTCGGTCGCCGGCGTCGTCGCGACGTTGGCGCGCTCGGGACGCCCACCGGTCGGCTTCGACGGCGCCGTGTCGACGAACCTCGCGATCGGCGCGGGCCTGTCGTCGAGCGCGGCGTTCGAGGTCGCGATCGCGCTCGCGCTCGGACACGCGGCCGAGTGGACGACCGACGTCCGGTCGCTCGCGCTCGCGTGTCAGCAGGCGGAGCACGAGGCGACGGGTGTGCCCTGCGGGATCCAGGACCAGCTCGTGTCGCTCGCGGGAATCGACGGGCACGCGCTCGTCATCGACTGCCGCGATCTCGCGATCGAGCCGCTGCCGCTGCCCACCGGTGTTGCGGTGCTCGTCGTGCACTCGGGCGTGCCCCGCACGCTCGCGGGCAGCCAGTGGGCGGCCCGGCGCGCGGAGTCGGAAGCCGCGGCCGCGGCGCTGGGGTTGCGCGTGCTGCGCGACGCGCGCGCGGAAGACGTCGCCGATCATCCGCGTGCACGCCACGTCGTCGCCGAGATCGCGCGCGTCGACGCATTCGCGGACGCGCTGCGACGCGTCGACATCGACGCGCTCGGGCGCCTCATGCTCGCCGGTCACGCCTCGCTGCGCGACGACATGGAGGTGTCGACGCCCGAGCTCGACGCGCTCGTCGAGTGTCTCGTCGACGCCGGCGCGATCGGCGCGCGCCTCACGGGCGGCGGGTTCGGCGGGTGCGCGGTCGCGCTCGTGCCCGAGGAACGGGGCCCGTCGATCGCGGAGCGCGCCAGCGCCGCGTACCGCACGCGCACGCATCGCGAACCGCGGCCGTTCCTCGTGCGCGCCGCGAGCGGCGCGGGCGCGGTGGCGTCGCCGGCGTGAAGCGCAGGGTGTGGCGCGCGCCCGGGCGCGTCAACCTCATCGGCGACCACACCGACTACCAGGAAGGCCTCTGCCTCCCCGTCGCAATCGACCGCGACGTGCGCGTCTCGTTCGTCGCGCGCGCCGACGCGCGTGTGCGGCTCACGTCGGAGGGCGAGCCCGTGGATTCGGGACACGGGCTCGCCGGCGGTGTCGTACGGGTGCTCGAAGCTCGGGGCCGACCGGCGGTCGGCGTCGACGCCGACATCACCTCGACCGTGCCGATCGGCGCGGGCCTGTCGTCGAGCGCCGCGTTCGCAGTCGCGCTCGGTGGCGCGCTCGCCGCCGCGGCCGAGTGGTCGTTGGCCGGCACCGATCTCGCGCTCGCAGCGCAGGCGGCCGAGCACGCCGGTACGGGCACGCCGTGTGGCGTGATGGACCAGATGGCCGCCGTGCACGGTCGCGCTCACCACGCCGTGCTTCTCGACTGCCGGACGCTCGCCGTCGCCGCGATCGCGATTCCGGAGTCGCTCGCGATCGTCGTGCTGCACAGCGGCCTGCCGCGCGCGCTTGCAGCGAGCGAGTACGGCGCGCGGCGCGCCGCGTGCGAGGCCGCGGCGGCGCGGCTCGGTCTGCGTTCGCTTCGCGACGCGTCGATCGCGCAGGTCGCCGACGACCCGATCGCGCGCCACGTCGTGAACGAGAACGCGCGCGTCGTGCGCTTCGCCGACGCACTGCGCGCCGGCGACCTCGACACGCTCGGCGCGCTCGCGCTCGAGAGCCACCGTTCACTCGCCGACGACTTCGCGGTCTCGACCCCCGAGCTCGATCTGCTCGTCGACCTCGCGGTCGCGCACGGCGCGTTCGGTGCGCGGCTCACCGGCGCGGGCTTCGGCGGCTGTGTCGTCGCGTTCGTCGAGTCGGCGCGCGTCGACGCGATGGTCGGCCCGACCATCGACCGCTACCGTGCGCAGACGGGCCGCGAGGCGACGGCGTTCCGCGTGCACGCAGTCGACGGCGCGGGCCTCGTCAGCTGAACGGAGGACGACCATGCCGACCGTGTTCACACGCATCATCGACGGTGAGATCCCCGGCCGGTTCGTGTGGAAGGACGACGTCTGCGTCGCGTTCCTCACGATCGAGCCGATGCGCCCGGGACACACGCTCGTCGTGCCACGCGAAGAGGTCGACCACTGGGTCGACCTCGACACCGCGACGTGCGAGCACCTGTTCGAGGTCGCGCGCGTCGTCGGCCGCGCGCAGAACGCGGCCTTCAAGCCCCGTCGCGTCGGTCTCCTGATCGTCGGCGACGAGGTGCCGCACGCGCACCTGCATCTCGTGCCGATCAACCACGCAGGCGAGCTGAGCTTCGCGAACGTCGATCGCAGTCCCGATGCGGCCGCACTCGACGCCGCAGCCGATGCGATCCGCGAGCAGCTGCGCGCAATGGGTCGGAGCGAGGTCGGCGACTAGGCCAGGCCGGGCAGCGCGGCGCGCAGACGCTGCGCCGCGGCAGGCGTGCGGATGCCCCACCAGAACAGGTCGCGCCCGTCGACGAGCACGCACGGCACGCCGGGTACGGCGCGTTCGATCTCGACGGCGTGGCGCGGCTTGAAGGGGTACGGCTCGCTCGGCAGCACGACGACGTTCGGCGCGAGGGTGGCGACGTCGTCGAGGGTGAGCTCCGGGTAGCGCACGATCGCACCCGCGCACACGTTGCCGACGCCGACGAGGTCGAGCAGCGACGATCCGTACGTGTTCGACGCGAGCGACATCCACGGCCGGCGCCACACCGCGACGAACGCCTCGTACCAGCGCGGGGTGAGCATCGCCGCGAGCCACGCGGTCCACGGGTCGGGCGTGAACTCGTCCGGCACGGCGACACCGACGCGTGCTGCGAGTGCGACAACTTCCGCCCCCACGTGCTCGACCGAACGCGGCGACATCGAGTGCACGGCGACACCCGCCGACACCAAGGCATCGGCATCGGCGCGCCGGTTCTCCTCGTCGTTCACGACGACGAGGTCGGGTTCGAGCGCGACGATCGCGGCGACATCGGGATCCTTCGTGCCGCCGACCGTCGCGATGCCAGGCTGTTCGCAGAAGCGCGTGCACGCGATCGGGGTGATGCCGAGCGCGAGGAGCGTCTCGGTCACCGACGGGACGAGCGAGACGACTCTCACGGTCGCGTGCTTGCGCTTCCCGGCACGGGGCTTCGCCCGCTGCCCGAGGCTGACCGCGCATCCGCTCCGCATCTCACGACGCGCTACATACGCTCGAGCAGTTGTGCCTTCTTCGCCTCGAACTCCGCGTCGCTGATCACACCGCGATCGCGCAGACTGGCGAGCTGGTCGAGCTGCTCGGGAATCGAGGCCTCGGACTTCGTCGTCGGTACCGTCGCCGGCGCGGCTCCGCTCGCCTGTGGCTGCAACCACTGTGCGCGCCGGCGCGAGACGAGCTCCATCTGCTTGTAGATCTCCTGCTGAACGATCGGCGGGTGTTGCACGTCGTCGAACTTCGACTGACCGTCGCGGCCGGCCGACTCGATCTCGAGGTCGCCCGCGCCGATCATGCGCTCCCAGATGCTCTGGTTGAAGTTGATGTTGTTCACGCGCTCGAGCGGGATCTCGACACTGTGCTTCGACAGCACGCCGGTCCGGTAGATCACGCGATCGGTCGTGACGACGAAGTGCGTGAAGTTCCACTTCAGGTACTGGAGCACGAGCCACACGGCCCAGATCAAGGTGATGACGCCCCAGACGTCGAGCAGGACGCGCTGCGCGTCGCCCGAGGTCTCGGCGACGATGACGAAGAAGATCACGAGCAACGGGATGCCCGTGAAGATGTGATTCGCGAAGTACCACCAGTGCGGCCGGAGATCGAGGCTGACCTCTTCGCCTTCGTTGAGCAGGCGGCGTGGGAACGGCACGGGCCGAATGCTAGATGGCGACGTCCTCGTCCGCCGCGTCGTCGCCGGGCGCGTCGTCGGTGTCGTCGACCGCCACGACGGGCGCGAGCCCGTCTTCGTTGTCGGGCGCAAGGTCCTTGGCGATGAGGAACCCGACGGCCCGCTCGGTGCGCGGATAGCGCGCCACGAGCGCATGGAACCGCGGCCCGTGGTCGGGCACCGCGAGATGGGCGAGCTCGTGCACGAGCACGTAGTCGAGAACCCAGATCGGGAACGCGGCGAGCCGGCGCGAGATGCGGATGTGGCCGTCGGCGGGATCGCAGCTCCCCCAGCGCGACTGCTGGCGATCGGACCACTCGACGCGCCGCGGCAACGGCAACTCGTAACGACGCGCGAGCGCGCGTGCGCGCGCCGCGATGTCGAGACGATCCGCAGCGACGCGACGCTCCATGCGCGCGCGCAGCTCCTGCGCGATCTGCTCCGCTTCCGTGCGACTCATGCGCGGCGGATACGACACGCGCAGCACGTCACCGATGAGCGTGCCTTCCACATGTCGACGCCGACGCGTCCCGACTACGAGCTCGACTTCCATCGTCGAAGAAACGTACCGGTTTCGCGCGCGTGTGCCCGTCGCGCGCGCCGAGTCGACGCGCGTTCCACGCGTCGCGCGATGTAGCTCGCGGCTGTCTCGCGCGCAACGGTCGTGCGCGGATTATTCTTCTTGACCCTGCGCGAACGCGGTCGTACTGTGACCCCGCCGGAGCACAGCGGGCACACTCCCGGAATGCAGCGCACGGGCGACCGAGCGACGCGAACCGGAGCAGGCTCGAGGTGATTCGGTGGAGGACAGGCCTTCGGGTCGGTCACTCCAGTCACCGTGGGAGGAAGGCTCACGCAGGGCCCGCAAGGGACCGGCAGGGCGGACCGAACGCAGTGACGCAGGGGCCCCGAGGAGATCGGAACCGCTTCGGCGGGGATGACTACTCGGGGCCTCCTCGCGTGTGCGTTGCGTGCCGGCGTTGATGCGATCGCGCCGCGCGTCGCGCGCATGACTGTCGGCGCGCATCGATAGGGTCACCGCCGTGACCGATCCGCTCCTCGCCGACCTCGACGCGTCGCAGCGCGCCGCGGTCACGCACGACGCGCCGACGCTCGCGATCCTCGCGCCCGCGGGCTCGGGCAAGACGCGCGTGCTCACGCGCCGGATCGCGTGGCTCGTCGAGCAGCGACGCGTGTCGGCGCCGCACGTGCTCGCCGTCACGTTCACGCGCAAGGCCGCGGGCGAGCTCGCGCAACGGCTCGCGCGCCTCGGTGTCCGTCAGGTCACCGCGGGCACGTTCCACTCGCTGGCGCTCACCCAGCTGCGTCGGCACGCGCTGGAGAACGGCCGCGAGGCACCGGCCATCCTGGCCGTGAAGGGCCGGATCCTCGGTCCGATCATGGGCGGCCGGGGCGCGTCCGCGCGGGTCGCGGTGCTCGAGATCGCGGGCGAGATCGAGTGGGCCAAGGCCCGGCTGATCGGGCCGAGCAGCTACGCCGCCGCCGCGACCGCCTCGGGCCGCATCACGCCGCGACCCGCGCCCGAGATCGCCGACGTCTACGAGCGCTACGAGCAGGAGAAGCGGCGTCGCAACCTCTTCGACTTCGACGACCTGCTCCGCTGGTGCGTGTACACGATCGAGCACGACGAGACGTTCGCCGCCGCGCAGCGCTTCCGCTTCCGCTCGTTGTTCGTCGACGAGTTCCAGGACGCGAGCGCGGCCCAGCTCCGGCTCGTGCGCGCGTGGCTCGGTGATCGCCCCGACCTCTGCGTCGTCGGCGACGACTCGCAGGCGATCTACTCGTTCGCGGGCGCCGATCCCACGCCGCTGCGCGAGTTCGCGACCGAGTTTCCCGGCGGCGTCTCGGTGCGGCTCGACACGAACTACCGATCGACCGCGCCGATCGTCGCGGCATCGTCGGCGGTGCTCGACCGGCCGCGCGGACCGATCGCAACGCCGCGCGGCGAGGGACCCGCGCCGGAGATCGTCCCGTTCGACGACGAGGACGCGGAGGCCGCGGGCGTCGCGCGTCGACTGCGGCTGGCGCACACGCGCGGTCTCGCGTGGTCGCAGATGGCGGTGCTCTACCGCACGAACGCGCAGTCGGTGCCGTTCGAGACCGCGCTGCCGCGCGCGGGTGTGCCCGTGCGCGTGCCGGGTGCGGGCGGTTTCGCGCAGCGTCCCGAAGTGCGCGCGGTGCTCGACGAGCTCCGCAACGGCGAGCGACGAGCGCCCGACCGCGCGCTCGCCGACCAGCTCGCCGATCTCGCGACGGGTGACCCGATCGGAGGCGAAGAGCGACGCGAGCATCTCGACGCGATCCTGCGGCTCGGTCAGGACTTCCTCGCGGCCGACGGTGGGCGCGGCTCGGTCGGCGGCTTCGTCGCGTGGCTCGAGATGACGATGCGCGGCGACGACGACGTGGTGCCGGGCTCGACCGACGACTCGGTACAGCTCGTGTCGTTCCACCGCGCCAAGGGCCTCGAGTGGGAGCTCGTGTGCGTCGCCGGCGCCGAGCGCGGGCTCGTGCCGATCTCGTACGCGACCGAGGCCGACGCGCTCGACGAGGAGCGCCGCCTGCTGCACGTCGCGCTGAGCCGGGCCGGTCAGTACCTGCACGTGTCGTGGGCGCGGCGGCGCACGGTCGGCGGTCGCGACGCCAAACGCTCGCCGAGCCCGTGGCTCGCCGTCATCGAGGCCGCGGTCCACCCCGGCGCGCCGGTGCCGGCGTCCGAACGGCTCGCCACGGTGCGCGCCGGCCTCCGCTCGCGCCGCCCCGACGACCTGCCCGAGGCCGACAACGCGCTGTTCTGTGCGCTCAAGGACTGGCGGCGCGACCTCGCGCGAGCGCGCGGCGTGCCGGCCTACGTCGTGTTCCGCGACGCCACGCTCATGGAGCTCGCCAGCGCACGCCCGACGACCCGCGGCGGGCTCCTCGACGTCACGGGGATCGGCCCCACCAAGGCCGAGCTCTACGGCGACGACGTCCTGGCGCTCGTCGCGCAGCACCAAACCGCCTGAGGCGCGCCGCGCCCGTCGACTCGCCGGCGCTCGCGGCGGGCCGTCCTGGGTGCCAGCATGCTCGCCGTGCACGACTACGACGACTCCACCGCGCGGCTCATCGACCTGATCCTCGAGTACACGCGCGAGCGGCTCGCGCTCCAGCCCGTGCCGCTCGACCACGCCGTGCCGCGCGACGACCTCGACGCGCGCGTCGGCAACCTCATCACCGCGGCGGGCAACGATCCCGAGACGGTCATGCAGATCTTCGCGGAGACGCTCGCGCCCGCGGTCATCTCCTGCGACAGCCCGCGATTCCTCGCGTTCATCCCCGCGGCGCCGACCAAGGCCGCGCTGCTCTTCGACATGGTCGTGTCGGCGTCGTCGTTGCAGGCCATCTCGTGGCTCGAGGCTGCGGGCGCGGTCTACGCGGAGAACCAGACGCTGCGGTTCCTCGCGGATCTCGCGGGACTGCCGCCCGAGGCCGGCGGTTGCTTCGTCGCGGGCGGCTCGGCCGCGAACCTGTCGGCACTCGTCGTCGCGCGCGAGCGCGCGGCCCGCGCTCGCGGTGGCGACCGGCCGGCACGGTGGCGGGTCGCGGTCAGCGACCAGACGCATGCGTCGGTCCGCAACGCGTTGCACATCATGGACGTCGACCCGTTCCCGGTCCCGACGGTCGACGAGCGGCTCACCGGCCCCGCGCTCGCAGCCGCGCTCGAAGCCGACCCGGATCCGTCGTCGGTCTGCGCGGTGGTCGTCACCGCGGGCACGACGAACGCGGGCATCGTCGAGGACGTCGACGGCGCGGGACGCGTCGCGCAGGAGCGGGGCATGTGGCTGCACGTCGACGCGGCCTACGGCGGTGCGGCGCTGCTCGCCCCGAGTGTGCGCGATCGGTTCCGCGGCATCGAGCGCGCGGATTCGCTCGTGGTCGACCCGCACAAGTGGCTGTACGCGCCGTTCGACTGCGCCGCGCTCCTCTACCGCGATCCCGAGCTCGCACGCTCGGTCCACGCGCAGGACGCGTCGTATCTCGACGTGATCCACGAGCGCACGGACGAGTGGAACCCGAGCGACTACGCGTTCCACCTGACCCGCCGCGCGCGCGGGCTGCCGTTGTGGTTCTCGCTCGCGGTGCACGGCACCGACGCCTACCGCGACGCGATCGAGACCGTGCTCGCGACCGCCCGCGCCGCGGCGGCACGGATCACGGCCGCGCCCAACGTCGAGCTGGTACGCGAGCCCGAGCTGTCGATCGTCGTCTTCCGCCGGGTCGGTTGGAGCGCCGCGGACTACCAGCGCTGGTCCGACGACCTGCTCGCCGCGCAACTCGCGTTCGTCACCCCGTCGAGCTGGCACGGCGAGACCGTGGCGCGCTTCGCGTTCCTGCATCCCGGCACGACCCTGGAGCTCGTCGACGAGATCCTCCAGACGATGCAGTAGCGCCCGGCCGATCCCTCGGACAGTGTGTGCGCCATGGAGGAGAACGGGACGAAGAACGATTCCGACGAGGTCGCGCTCGCATAGCTCCTTCCTCCGGGCGTTCATTCGCACGCACCCCACAGTCCGCGGCGCGCACGGCGAGCCGCGAGCTCCTCGGCGAGCATCGTGCGCGCGTACGCGCCGTTCGGCGGAATGATGAGCAGACGCGCGAGGCCGCGTCGCAGCACGTCGTCCTCGTAGCGGTGCCCGTCGACGAGCACGTACGCGAGCAACCGGCCGTAGATGTCGCGACGTTGGACGTCGAACTGGAGCCGGATCGAGCGCCCGGTGAGCGTGGCCTTGGCGTACGCGGACGCCTCGGGCCCGAAGCACTGCACGGGCTTGCGCGGGTCGACGGTCTCGGGCGTGTCGATGCCGAGCACGCGCACGGTCTCCGTGTGACCGTTGGCGAACGCGGCGACCAGCGTGTCGCCGTCGACGACGTGCACGACCGAGACGGGAACGGAAGCCGGGGCGGCGCCGCCGAGCCACCACCCGCCCGCGATGCTCCCGAGCAGGGTGGCGGCCACGGTGGCCACGACCACGGCCCGGGAACGGACCATGCGGAGAAGGTAGCAACGGGGTGTGACAGGCAACGCCGGGCGGTGACCATCGGCCGGAGATCGGGGGCGCACGGCTAGCTTGTCGTGGTCATGGTGCACGTCGCGCGGCGATTGGTCGGCGCGTTCGTGGTGCTGGCAATCGTCGCGGCGGCGACGCTCGCGCTGACGAGCCGGCCGAAGCTCTCGTCCGATCGCAGCGCCGTCGAACGTGACTGGCGCGCAGCCCGTGGAGGACTCGACGCGCGCTATCGCCTCGCGGACGCGCTCGCGCGCGACATCGACGGCGCCGGTGGACCGTCGAACCCGCTCGTCAGCCAGGTCGACGACACGTATTCGACGTGGCGCTCACAGTCGGATGCGCCCGTGGGCGACGCGATCGCGACTGCGAACACGCTCGAGGGCCTCATGCGCCGGCTGGAGGTGACGGTCGCGCGCTCGACCCTGCTCCACGGCGATCACACCGTCGCGGCCGCGCTGAGCGCGATGACGAAGCAGCCGATCCCCGAGTCCGTCACGCCGCTCGAGGACGCGATCGCGAAATACGAGAAGGACCGCGGCGGTGCCCTGCGGCGCCTCGTCGCCGGCCCGCTCGGCTACCACGCGATCCCCCGTTTGGACCTCGCGACCGGCTCCTGACGCCGTTTCCCGACGCCGTTTCCGGGCGGGGATCACCGATGAGTGTCACACCCGCCTGGCACAGTCGTCGCATGACTGAATTCTCTGTTCGGGCTCGCACGCTTCGCCCTCCCCGGCGCGGGATGGGATCGAGTCGCGCAGGCCGCACCGCGACCCGCGCGTTCGGGTGCTTCCGGTGATCGCCGGGCTCGGCATCGGCCTCGTCATCGGCGCGCTCGCGGGCCTGATCGGCGGTTCCATGCTGCAGGCACGCGCCCGCGATCACTCCCTCGCTCGTGAGATGCGCAAGTTGTCCGAGGAACAACGGCGCGTCAGCGACGAAGGACGCGAGGCCGCGATGCAGGCCGCGGTGCATCAGTTCCGCGAGCTGCACGAGATCCTGCTCGAAGGCGACCGCGCGCGGGCCAGCGCGGAGCTCGACGGCCGCAAGGCGCTCATCGACCAGGAGCTGCTGGCGACGCGCGACGGCATCGCGAGCCGGATCGACAAGGTCGACGCGCTCGTGCGCGAGCTCGAGGCGGATCGGCAACGCAAGTTCGGCGCGCTGTCGAGCGAGCTCGCCCGCCAGCGCGAGGGCGTCGACCAGTTGCGCACGAGCACACAGGATCTGCGCGAAGCGCTCGTGAGCACGAAGGTGCGCGGCCAATGGGGCGAGCGCATGGCGGAGGACGTGCTGCGCCTCGCGGGCTTCATCGAAGGGGTGAACTACCGGCGCCAACGCACGCTCGCCGAGTCCGGTGGCCGTCCCGACTTCACCTTCCTCATGCCCAACGACCTCGTGCTGCACATGGACGTGAAGTTCCCGCTCGACAACTACGTGCGGTACATCGAGTCGGCGTCCGAGGTCGAGCAACGCGCTGCGCGCGACGCCTTCCTGCGGGACGTGCGCCAGCGCGTCAAGGAGCTCACGGGTCGCGGCTACCTCGACGCGGCCGACCAGACCGTCGACTGCCTGCTGCTGTTCATCCCGAACGAGCAGGTCTACGCCTTCATCCAGGAGCAGGACTCGGGGATCCTGGAGAACGCGCTGCGGAACAAGATCGTGCTGTGCTCGCCGCTCACGCTCTACGCGGTGCTCGCGGTCATCCGCCAGTCGGTCGACAACTTCCGCCTCGAGCGGACGACGAACGAGATCCTCGGCCTGCTCTCGCAGTTCGAGCAGCAGTGGCGCCGGTACACGGACTCGATGGAGAGTGTGCAGCGGAAGTTCGAGAGCGTGCACAAGGAGTACGAGCTGCTGATGGGTCGTCGCCACCGGGCGCTGGAGCGTCCGCTCGACCGGATCGCCGCGCTGCGCGAGTCGCAGGAGCTCACGCTGGTCGACGACGACCCGCTGGCGCTCGAGGCGTGACCCGGCGCGCGTGAGCGAACCCATCGTCGCCGTGCTCGGAGGCGGCCAGCTCGGGCGCATGCTCGGGCTCGCCGGAATCGCGAGCGGCCTGCGATTCCGGTTCCTCGATCCCGGAGTCGAGGCACCGGCCGGCGCGGTCGGCGCGCTCGTCACCGGCGCGCTCGACTCGACCCCGGCGCTCGACGAGGTCGCGCAGGGTGCCGACGTCGTGACCTACGAATGGGAGGGCGTGCCCGCCGACTCCGCGCGCCATCTCGCGCGGACGCACCGGCTCGCACCGGGCGTCCGCGCGCTCGAGGTGTCGCAGGACCGCGCGTCGGAGAAGGCGCTGTTCCAATCGCTCGGGATCGCGACGGCGACGGTCGCGAACGTCGACACCCGCGCCGAGCTCGACGCGGCGGTGGAGAAGGTCGGTCTGCCGTCGATCTTGAAGACGCGCCGCGGCGGCTACGACGGCAAGGGCCAGTGCATGCTGCGCGCCGCCGCCGACGTCGAGCGCGCGTGGACGGAGCTCGGCGGCGTGCCGTTGATCCTCGAGTCGCTCGTCGACTTCCGGCGGGAGCTGTCGATCGTTGCGGCGCGCGCAACCGACGGCACGACCGTGTGCTGGCCGGTCGTCGAGAACGTGCACCGCGACGGCGTCCTGCACATCACACGCGCGCCCGCCCCCGGCTGGTCACCGCGGCTGCAGGCCGCGGCCGCGGGTATCGGCACCGCGGTGCTCGACGCGCTCGACTTCGTCGGTGTCGGCTGCGTCGAGCTGTTCGAGACCACCGATGCGCTCGTGGCCAACGAGCTCGCGCCGCGCGTGCACAACTCGGGCCACTGGACGATCGAGGGCGCGCAGACGAGTCAGTTCGAGAACCATCTGCGCGCAATCCTCGACCGGCCGCTCGGTTCGACCGCGCCGCGCGGCGCCAGCGCGATGGTGAACTGTCTGGGTTCCATGCCCGACACCGCGACCGTGCTCGCGATCGAAGGCGCGCACCTGCACGACTACGGCAAGCAGGCGCGGCCGGGCCGGAAGGTCGGGCACGTCACGATCACCGCGGCCGACGAAGCCGCGTTGGCGCCGCGTCTCGAAGCGCTGCTGCGGGTGATCGACGGCTGAAGAACGGCTCCGCGGAACCGTCGACGCGCTACTTGATCGCGCCGAGCTCGCGCAGCTTGGCGACGGCGTCGGGGGCGAAGCCCCAGTCGGCGAGCGCCTCGTCGGTGTGCTGGCCGGGCCAGGGCGCGCTGCGCTGCACCTCGGCGGCCGTGCGCGAGAACCGCGGTGCGGGAGCCGGCTGATCCACACCGTCGCGGTTGATGACGGTCGAACGGGCCGTGATGTGCGGGTGGTTCGTCGCTTCGGACATCGTGAGCACCGGCGCGAAGCAGGCGTCGGAGTGCTCGAGGATCTCGCTCCACTCGTCGCGCGTCTTCGTCTTGAACAGCTCGGTGAACGTGTCGCGCAGCACCGGCCAGCTCCCCCGGTCCATCTGCGCGGGCAGCCCCGCGTCCGCGAGGCCGAGCCGGTTGATCAGCTCCGCGTAGAACTGCGGCTCGAGCGAACCGAGCGAGACGAACTTGCCGTCCTTCGTCTCGTAGGTGTCGTAGAACGGCGCGCCGCTGTCGAGCACGTTCACGCCGAGCTGCTCGTCCCAGAACCCGATCGCCTTCAGCCCCCACATCATCGTCATGAGCAGCGCGCTGCCGTCGACCATCGCGGCGTCGATCACCTGGCCCTTGCCCGACCGCTGCGCCTCGAGCAACGCGCACACGACCCCGAACGCGAGGAACATCGCGCCGCCGCCGAAGTCGCCGACCAGGTTGATCGGCGGCGTCGGCTTCGCGCCCTCACGGCCGAAGTGCGCGAGCGCACCGGCGAGCGCGATGTAGTTGATGTCGTGCCCCGCGGCCTGCGCGTACGGCCCGTCCTGGCCCCAGCCCGTCATGCGCCCGTACACGAGCTTCGGGTTGCGCGCGAGGCACGCGTCGGGCCCGATGCCGAGCCGCTCGGTCACACCGGGCCGGTAGCCCTCGATCAGCCCGTCGGCCTGCTCGACCAACGTGAGCACGGTCTCGACGCCCTCGGGGTTCTTGAGGTCGACACCGATCGAGCGCCGGCCGCGGTACATCGCCTCGAGGTTCGGCTTCGAGAAGTCGCCGCTCACCTGCTGCGCGCGATCGATGCGCACGATGTCGGCGCCCATGTCGGAGAGCAACATGCCCGCGAACGGACCGGGGCCGATGCCCGCGAGCTCGACGATCTTCACACCCTGCAGTGGTCCCATCGGGCGGACCTTACGCGGGGCCTGACGAGGGTGTCAGGTCCTACGCCCGGCCCGGTGGGCGCACGCCGGCGGGCCACGTCGTCGCCTGGTCGTACACCACGTCGTCGAGCTTCGCGTCGGTGAACACCGCGTCGCCGAAGTCGGTCGCGATCGCGTACGCGCCCGTGAGATCGGCGCGCGTCAGGTTCGCGCGAGCGAGCTGGGCGCCGGTGAGGAACGCGTTCCGGAGGTTCGCGCCCGCGAGGTCGGCGCCGACGAGATTGCAGCCTGTGAGATCCGCGCCCTGCAGGTCGGCGTCGCGGAAACGCATGCCGTGCAGGTCGAGGTCGAAGAGCTTTGCGCCCGCAAGCCGCGCGCCGCCGTGATCGTGCGTGGCCATCACCGCGCGACGCGCGGCCCTCGTCTTGCGCCGAACGATGATCGCCACGGATGCCTACGCGTTGTACGCGAGGCGGAGCCCCGGGCGCGGCCACTCGAACGACAGGATCGTGCCGCCGGCCGAACATGTCGCGAACGCGGTGCGCAGGTCGGGACCGCCGAAGCAGACGTTCGTCACCATGAAGTCCGGGAGCGCCAGGTGGTCGACCGACGAGCCGTCGGGCGAGACGATCGTGAGCCCGCCGTTCACGAGCGTGCCGACGACGACGTAACCCTCCGAGTCGACCGCGAGCGAGTCGAACAACTGCATGCCGGGCACACCCGCGAGCAACGAGCCGCCGCTGCCGACGGGACCGGGCGGGTTGACCTCGCCCGGCGCGGTGACGTCCCACGACCACAGCCGGCCCGTATGCGTCTCCGCGACGTAGAGCTTCGAACCGTCGGGTGACAATCCGATGCCGTTCGGCGACTCGAGCGGATAGATCACCTCGCGGATCGACGAGCCGTCGGGCTGCGCGTAATAGACACCGCCGTGATCGCGCTCCCGCGGCCGGATCTTGCCGTGATCGGTGAACCACATGCCGCCGTGTGCGTCGAACACGATGTCGTTCGGTCCCATCAACGGATGGCCGTCGCACTCGGTGTAGAGCACCCGCACCTCGCCGGTCGCGAGATCGACGCGCTCGATGCGACCGCCGGAGTAGTCCTCGGGCTGGTGGATCGCGGTGATGCGCATCCCCATGATCTCCGTGAACTCCCAACCACCGCTGTTGCACACGTAGACCGCGCCGTCGGGACCGATCGCGAGCCCGTTCGGACTGCCGCCGTTCTCCGACACCATCTCGACGCGTCCGTCCGGATGCACGCGATCGACCGAGCGGCGACCGAGCTCGACACAGAGCAAGGTCCCGTCGTCCATCGCGACGGGACCTTCGGGAAAGAACAGATCGGAGGCGACGAGCGTGGTCTCGGGCGTGTCCATCGCCGGAGCCTGTCACCTTCCGGTCGCGCTCGCTGCGCTCGCTGCGCTCGCCGCTCCTGACGCCTCAGACCTCGGCCCGGCCGGGCCGCAGAGCGACCCGGCCACTCTGGCGAGAACGAATCACAGCAAGAGCTGCGGCACCGGCGAGGTGTCGTCGCCCCGCTCGGCGAGCGCGAGCCGGTGCTCGACGAGCTGGTGCACCGTGATCATCACGATGCGGTGCTCCTGCGCGAACAGCTCGAGGTACGGGAGCCGCGCGGGCGAGCCGTCGTCGTGAAGGATCTCGCACGTGATCGCGACCGGCGCGCAGCCGGCGAGCACCGCGAGGTCGACGGCGGATTCGGTGTGCCCGCGTCGCTCGAGCACGCCGCCCTTGCGCGCGCGCAGTGGGAAGACGTGCCCCGGACGCACGAAGTCGTGCGGACGCGACGCAGGGTCGAGCACGCGCCGGATGGTGAGCGCGCGATCCGACGCGCCGATGCCGCTGCCCGCCGCATGGTGGTCGATCGGCACGCAGAACGGGGTGTCGCCGGTCTCGGATCCGGCCGGCAGGATCGGTCCGATCTCGAGCGCGTCGAGCCGGTCCGACGCGCACGGCATGCACACGAGCCCGCGCGCCCAGCGCAACATGAAGTTGATCGATTCACCGGTCACCCACTCGCCCGCCATCTGGAGGTCGCCCTCGTTCTCGCGATCCTCGTCGTCGACGACGAGCACCATCTCGCCCCGGCGGATCCGCCGCAGCGCTTCATCGATGTGCGTCAGTGCCATGAAGGTTCCTCTCGCGGTTCTCTGGTCGAGCTCGCAAGCTCGCTCTCCTCGACGCCTCAGGTTGCGGGTCGGGTCGGCCGCACCGCGGCTCGGCCCGTTCGGGTGCGATCACGACGTCGTGGTCGACGGCGCGGGCTCGCCGCGCGGCGACGTCGTGCGAACGGGAGGCGTGCGGGTCGCGGGCGGGCGCGCCGCGAGGGTCGGACCCGCGGGCAGCGTCACGACCATGCGACAGCCGTGCGGCTGGCGGCGCTCGGGCTGGATGTCGCCGCCGTGCAGGTCGACGATCCACTTGGCGATCGCAAGGCCGAGCCCGGCACCGCCGTCGCGCGACGAGCGCGCGGAGTCGTGCCGGTAGAAGCGCTCGAAGACGCGCGCGACCTCTTCCTCGGGGATGCCGGGACCCTCGTCGCTCACGTCGATCGTCACGTGATCGCCGCCGCGCCGCGCGGTCACCGCGACCGTGCCGCCGTCGGGCGAGTGCCGCACCGCGTTCTCGACGAGGTTCGCGACGACCTGGTGCAGACGCTCCTGGTCGGCGCGCAATTCGAGGTCGGGCGGCTCGACCGAGACCGTCATCGTCACGCTCGGTGCGCTCAACTGCGACTCGCGCACCGCCTGGTTCAGCAGCACCTCGACGTCGAACGGCTCGCGATCGAGGGGGACGACACCGGCTTCGAGGCGCGAGAGATCGAGCAACTGCTTCACGAGCCGACCCAATCGCTCGACCTGGGTGAGCATCGTCCGCAGCGTCGCGGGGTCGGGAGGCTCGACCCCGTCGACGAGGTTCTCGAGCACGACCTGCAGCGCGGTGATCGGCGTACGCAGCTCGTGGCTCACGTTCGCGACGAGGTCACGCCGCAGCCGGTCGGTCTCCGCGAGCTCCGAGGCCATCGCGTTGAACGAACGCGCGAGCGCGCCGATCTCGTCGCGCGAGGTCGCGGTGACGCGGCGACTGAAGTCGCCGCGCGCCATCGCATCGGTCGCCTCGACCATCTCGCGTAGCGGCGAGGTCATGCCGCGCGCGAGGAACCACACGACGACCAGCGCGACCGTGCCCGCGACGACACCGCTCTCGGAAGCCCAGAGTCCGAGCTTGATGCCGACGAAGAAGACGACGACCGTCACCGCGACCGCGGAGAGGATGACGACGCCGAGCTTCAGCTTCAGCGTCGGCAGCTGGTCGAGGGGCCGCTCCGCGGCGGGACGCTTCACCGCTGGTCCTGCGCCGCGTACCCGACACCGTGCACGGTGCGCACGACCGGCGATCCGAGCTTGCGGCGCAACGAGCGCACGTGCGAGTCGACCGTGCGCGCGCCCGAAGGCACGTCGTAGCCCCACACCTGCTCCAGCAGCTCCTCACGCGTCGCGACGCGCGACGGGCGGGCCGCGAGATAGACGAGGAGGTCGAACTCGGTCGGCGTGAGGTGCACGAGCTCACCATCGAGCCGGACCCGCCGGCTCGCGGTGTCGATCTCGACTTCGCCGAGCCGCACCACGGCGCGGCCGTCGAGGTCGTCCGACTCGTTCCGATCCGCGCGCCGCAGGATCGCGCCGACGCGCGCGACGAGCTCGCGCGCGCTGAACGGCTTCGTCATGTAGTCGTCGGCGCCGACGCCGAGGCCGATCACGAGGTCCGTCTCCGAATCGCGCGCGGTGAGCATGAGGACCGGCGTGGCGCGCTCGCGTTGGATCCGGCGGCACACCTCGAGGCCGTCGAGCCCGGGGAGCATGAGGTCGAGGACGACGAGATCGGGGCGGGTGCGCTCGCAGAGCTCGACGCCGGAGGCGCCGTCGGCGGCCACCTCGACCTGGTATCCCTCGCTCCGCAGCCGGGCCGCCACGGCCGAGGCGATGGAGGCCTCGTCTTCGATGACGGCGATCGTCCGGGGCCGCGGCGGGGCGTCAACCACGTATTTCAGGATAGGGACGGCCTGTCCCGGAGTCGCACCCGCCCTGTGGAGATACTGCGTGTTTTGGTCGCACTCGCTCCGCTCGCCCTCCTCGACGCCTCAGTCACCGGCTCGGCCGGGCCGCGAAGCGACCCGCCCGCTCTGGCGGGAACCACCGCTCGCCCTCCTCGACGCGGGATGGGAGCAGCTCGGCCGGGCCGCGAAGCGACCCGCCCGTTCTGGCGGGAACCACCGCTCGCCGCTCCTGACGCCTCAGTCACCGGCTCGGCCGGGCCGCGAAGCGACCCGCCCGTTCTAGGGTCACCGCATGGCCGCGCCCGACGCCCAGCGACTGGCGACCGCGCTCGGGCCGGTGCTCGGTGCGGGGCTGACGATCGAGGGCCTCACCCGGGTGTCGGGCGGGGCCTCGCGCGAGACCTGGCTCTTCGACGCGGTCGCCGGCGACGGCACCCGTCACGGGCTCGTGCTACGCCGCGACCCCGGCGGCCACGGCGGACAGAGCGACCGGGCGACGGAGTACGCCCTGCTCGAGGCCACCGCGAACGCCGGCGTCGCGGTGCCGCGCCCGCGGCTCCTCTTGACCACGGCCGATGGGCTGGGCACCGGCTTCGTGATGGAGCGCATCGAGGGCGAGACGATCCCCCGCCGCATCTTGCGCGACGCCGAGTACGAAGCCGCGCGTCCGCAGCTCGCGCGTCAGTGCGGCGCGATCGCGGCCGCGATCCACGCGACCGACACCGCGTCGCTCCCGCATCTCCCGACGCTCGACGCGGCCGCGCAGATCGCGCAGTGGCGCGGCGTCCTCGACCTCGTCGGCGAACCCCGTCCCGCGCTCGAGCTCGGTCTGCGCTGGCTCGACGAGCGCGTGCCGCCCGCGCCGACGCCGGCGCGCCTCGTGCACGGCGACTTCCGCAACGGCAACCTCGTCGTCGGTCCCGACGGCGTACGCGCCGCGCTCGACTGGGAGCTCGCGCATCTCGGCGACCCCGTCGAGGACCTCGGCTGGTTGTGCGTGCGCTCGTGGCGCTTCGGTGTCGACGAGCGCGTCGTCGGCGGCTTCGGCGACCTCGACGAGCTGCTCGCCGGCTACACGAGCGCGGGTGGTGTCGCGCCCACACCCGAGCTCGTCCACTACTGGATGGTGTTCGGCACCGTGAAGTGGGGCGTGATCACGATCCTCCAGGCGCACGCGCACCTCTCGGGCACCGTGCGCTCCGTGGAGCTCGCGACGCTCGGCCGCCGGGTCGTCGAGATGGAGTGGGACACGCTCGACGCCATCGAAGGGAGATGGTGATGCCCGACGACCGGCCGACCGCTCCGGAACTGCTCGACGCGGTGACCGAGTTTCTCGCCGACGAGCTCCAACCCGCGCTCGACGGACGGCTCGCGTTCCACACCCGAGTCGCCGTCAACGCGCTCCGCATCGCGCGCCGCGAGCTGGAGCTCGGCCCCGCGCTCGACGCGACCCGACGCGACGGACTCCCCCGCCTCCTCGACGTGCCCGCGGACTCCGCGCCGCTGCGCGACCTCGACGTCGAGCTCGCGCGCCGCGTCCGCGCCGGCGGGCTCGACGCACGGCGACCCGAGCTGATCGACTACCTGCGCGCGACACTTCGAATCCAGCTCGACATCGCGCACCCCGGCTACGCGCGCGACACGACCACCGAGGAGGCTCCGGACCGATGAGGTTCGCGACCTGGAACGTGAACTCGTTGAAAGCGCGCCTGCCGCGCGTCGAGGAGTTCCTCGGCTACGCCGACGTCGACGTGCTGTGCCTGCAAGAGACGAAGATGAGCGACAAGACGTTCCCGAGCCTCACGTTCTCGGCGCTCGGCTACGAGTCCGCGCACTTCGGCAACGGGCAGTGGAACGGCGTGGCCGTGCTGTCGCGCGTCGGCATCAAGGACCCGAGCTACGGATTCGGCGACGGGTTCGTCGACCCGTACGAGAACGACGCGCGCATGCTCGGTGTGACGTGCGACGGCGTGCGCTTCATCTCGGTGTACTGCCCGAACGGTCGCGAGGTCGGTACCGAGTTCTACGACCGCAAGCTCGCGTGGTTCGCCATCCTGCACGAATGGCTCGAGCAGGAGCACCAGCCGTCGGAGCCCCTCGTCGTGCTCGGCGACTACAACGTCGCGCCCGCCGACCAAGACCTCTGGAATCCCGAGGCGTTCATCGGCGCCACGCACGTCACCCCGCCCGAGCGCGCCGCCGTCACCGCGCTCGAGGACTGGGGTCTGCACGACACCTTCCGTGCCGTCTATCCCGACGCCGACCGCCTCTTCACCTACTGGGACTACCGGCGCGGCGACTTCCACGAGCACCGCGGCATGCGCATCGACCTCGCGATGGCGACGAAGCCGGTGCTCGATCGCGTCACCTGGGCCGTCGTCGATCGCAACGCGCGCAAGGGCACGCAACCTTCGGACCACGCACCGTTGATCGTCGACTTCGATCAGCTGTAGCGCGTGACGAGGCCGCGCTTGCGGAAGACCGTCAGCATGTGCGTGACGAATGCGAAGCCGAGCGCGAGCAGCACGACCGCGCTGATCGCACCGAGCACGAGCTGACCGCCGTCGAGGCCGTTGCCGTTGACGAGCCCGCGTAGCGCGATGAACGCGTGCGTCGTCGGCAGCGCGAGCGCGACCGGGTGCAAGAACGCGGGCAGCGCGCTTACCGGATAGAAGACGCCCGAGAGCGGCATGACCACGAACATGATCCCCCACGCGAGCGCTTCGGCCCCGGTTCCGAAGCGCAGCACGATGCCCATGACGAAGAGCGAGATCGCCCACCCGACGACGAGTAGCACCGCGGCGACGGGGATCAGGCCGAAGCCGAGCGACCACGCGTGGAAGCTGAAGAACGCGAGCGCGGCGAGCACCATCACGCTCAGCCCGATCACCATCTTCACCATGCCGAAGAGCGCGACGCCGGCGACGTACTCGATCTCGGTGAGCGGGGTCACCATGAGGTTGAGCAGGTTGCGCGTCCAGGTCTCTTCCAGCAGACCGGTGCTGAGCGCGATCTGCGATTGGTACACGACGTGCCACATGATGATGCCGGCGGTGAGGTAGGCCGCGGCTCGTTGCGGACCGCTCACGTTCGCGGTGCCGACGTAGGCGCCGAGCGAGCCGAACAGCAGCACGTCGACGAGCGGCCAGAGGCTCACGTCGAAGAGGCGGTGCGGGTTACGCACCATCACGTACGCGTGGCGGCGCGCGATCGCGCGCATGCGGAGTGAGGCGAGGGAACGCGAGTCGGTACTCATAGCGGATGATCCGTCTGTTGCGCGTCGTGGATGTCGTGGCGTTGCTGCGCGAGCTCGAGGAACACGCCTTCGAGGTCACCGTGCCCGTAGTGCTCGGCGATCTCGTCGGGCGTGCCGTCGGCGACGATGCGCCCGTGCGACAGGAACACGACGCGATCGCACACCTTCGCGACCTCGTTCATGTCGTGGCTCGTGATGAGCAGCGCGGTGCCGTCTTCGTCGCTGAACTGTCGAAGGCCGTCGCGCACGCGCCCGGCGACGTCGGGGTCGAGCGACGCGGTCGGCTCGTCGAGCACGAGCAGCCGGGGCCGGTGCAGCATCGCGCGCACGATGCCGACGAGCGTGCGCTGCCCCGACGACAGCTCGTTGCCCATTGCCTCGGCGAGGTGCGGGATGCGGAAGCGTTCGAGGCCTTCCTCGATCTGCGGCGTCGGGTCGGCGATGCCGTAGAGCTGCGCGTACAACCGGAGGTACTCGCGCACGCGCATGCGTTCTGCGAGCGGCAAGTAGCCGGCCGCGAACCCGATCTGCGCGGCGGCGCGACTGCGCTGACGATCCATGCGGAAGCCGCACACCTCGATCGTCCCGATGTCGGGCGTGATCACCCCGAGGATCATCAGCAGCGTGGTGGTCTTGCCCGCGCCGTTGGGGCCGAGCAGCCCGAGTCGTTCCCCCGCGTGCACGACGAGGTCGACGCCGTCGACCGCCCGCGCGCGTTTGAAATCCTTCACGAGCCCGCGCGCGACCAGGACCTCGGATTCCATCGCCGCCGATCCTCGCCCGCCGCGGTCGTGCGCTGCCACTCAGTTTCCGCCGGCCGCGACGAGCCGGGTCAGCGCTTGGATCGCGCGGTCGAGCGTCGTGCAGATCGTTCCGCCGGTCGACTCGACGAACCACTCGACCTGCAGGTTCACCGTCGTCGCTTCGTTGTCACCGCCCGGCCTCAGATCGGTGCGGAGGCCGACCACGGGGCGCGACCGCGCGGCCGCGTAGCCGATCTCCGCGGCGGTCCCGCTGTCGACATCGGAGCCGTCGAGGATCGCGAGCACACACGATGCGGCGCGGATGAGCTCCGCGTTGCGCGCGCCGATCGCGCGATTCACGTCGGGCAGGCGTGCGATGCGGTCGCGATGACCGCGTTCGAGCGCGAACACTGCGAGCTCGGCGGCTTCGAGCACCCACGGGTCGAGCGGTTCGAACCCCGCGTCGACGAGCGCGGGCAGCACCACGGACTCGTGATAACGCCGGCCGGACTCGCTGAAGCCGAGCGGACCGGCCACGTACACCTTCGGGCGCGACGCCATCGGCAGAGCCTACGGTCGGCACCGTGGTCGACCCGCTCTGCATCGCGATCGACTGGTCGGGCGATCGGACCCCGCGCGGACAGCAGGCCCGCATCGTCGCCGCGACCGTGCGCGACGGCCGCGTCGTGGAGGTGCGCGGCGGACGGACGCGCGCCGAGGTGTTCGACGCGCTGCGAGACGTGAACCGGCCCGCGCTCGTCGGCCTCGACTTCTCGTTCTCGGTCCCGGCCTGGTTCGCGCGAGAGCACGCGTGCGCGACGGTCGACGACGTGTGGGCGCTCGTCGCCGCGCACGGTGAGACGTGGTTGCGCGATTGCCCACGGCCGTTCTGGGGCCCCGCGGGCACGCGGTGCGGGATCCCCGTCGACGCGCGCTTCCGCGTGTGTGAGGCGCAGTTGCGCGCGCAGGGCCGGCAGCCGAAGTCGATCTTCCAACTTCGTGGCGCGGGCGCGGTCGCGACCGGCTCGCTGCGCGGCATGCCCGGGCTCGCGCGACTGCGCGCCGACGGGATCGCGGTGTGGCCCTTCGACGCCATGGGCGATCGCGCGGTGTTCGAGGTCTACCCGTCGCTCTACGCGAAGGTCGCGACGAACGACGCCGAGGGTCGCGCCGGTCACCTCGAACGGTTCGGAGCCGATGTGCTCGGTGCGCGCGAGCGCGAAGCCGCGATCGCGACCGACGACGCCTTCGACGCCGTCGTGAGCGCGCTCGCGATGTGGGAGCGACGCGTCGAGCTGCGCGCACTCGAATCGGCGCGCGACCCGATCACCGCGATCGAAGGTGCGATCGCCTGATGGTCGCGGCCTTCCCGGGTTTGCACTGGAACGACGATCCCCACGCCGTGGTGTGGGTGCGGTTCGCGCTGCGGCCCTGGCACCCACTTCCGTTGCGGATCGCGTCGCTCGTGCCCGCCGCGTTCGCCGCGCACGGCCGCATCCTGCATCCGCTTCGTGACGACACGGGCTCGGTCCGCTGGTCGCAGTACGCGGGGCGAGCGTTGGACTCCGACATTCGGTTCAACGAGCTCGTCGGCCTGTCCGACGACTTCGTCCGGCACTCGACGCTCCCGCCGCCGTGGCACCAGCCCGACGACGGCTCGCTGCCGCGATCCGTCTGCGCCGCGCTCGCGACGATCCTCGCCGGCTTCACGGCGACGCCCGAGGACTGCTTCTTCGCGCTGTGGGTCGGCTACGGATGGTCAGAGATCCAGCAGCTCAAGACCGAGCGCAAGCCCCAGCTCGGGCTCGAGCACCGCGATTGCTACGTCTTCCGCGGGCCGATCACTGCGGCGATCGCGGTCGAATCGAGGGATGGCTGGTTCCAGTCGCCGACCGCGTGGTGGCCGGCGGATCGCGCGTGGTTCGTCGCGACCGATGTCGACGGGTACTGCTCCTACGTCGGCGCGAGCGCCGACGCGATCGACGCGCTGGTCGCGAGCACCGACGTCGAGGTGCTCGCATGTCGCTCCGACGACTTCATCGACCCGAGCCCGTACCCGCCGCGCCGGCCGGGCTGACTCAGCCGTCGAGCGCGCCGGGGCTCTCGGGCACGTCGACCGCGTGCTGCTGCAGCACGCCGAGCGGAACGATCTCGAGCGCGCGCTCGTGTGTCGACGCGAGCACGACCGGCGCGGCCGCGCCGTCGAGGTGCGCGCGCAACCAGTTCGCGGCGGTGACGCACCACCGGTCACCGGGCACGAGGCCGGGAAAGCGGTATTGCGGCATCGGCGTGATGAGGTCGTTGCCGATGCTGCGTTGATGCTCGAGGAACTCGGCGCTCACGACCGCGCAGATCGTGTGGCTGCCGAGATCCTCCGGTCCGGTGTTGCAGCAACCGTCGCGGTAGAAGCCGGTGAGCGGCTCGGTTCCGCACGGCTCCAGGTCGCCGCCGATCACGTTGCGCTCAGGCATGCGCCGGTTCCTCGTCCCGCACGCGCTTCAGGTCCGACAGGTCGTGGGCCACGACGGTGTTGCGATCCGACACGTGGTTGCCGAGCGCGAACTGCGGCCACAGCCCGGCGATCTCCTGCCGACTCCGTTCGCTCCATCGCCGCGCGAGATCGGTCCGCGTCTTGTAGAAGTTCAGCGCGAAGCCGCCGGTGTGCAGCCGCAGCAGCGAGAAGCCGCCCGGATACTCCTTGCCCGCCGCGATCTCCTGGTGCGTGACGCTCGGCGCGAGCGGGCTGATCGTGCGGTGGTTGCGATGCGTGTGGCCGGCGTGGTGCAGGAACATGCCCGGCATCGCGTCGTAGTCCTGGAGGATCGTCGTCGCCTGCGTCGGGTCGAGCGTGTTGCTCGCCGAGACCGGGAACGGTGACTCCTCGACGACGAGCGGATGATGGCCGAACACCAACGTCGGCTGGTTGCGGTGCGTCGCGAGCTCACTGCGGAACCACTCGTATTGATCCGGCGAGAGCGCGCCCGCGTCGCCGCCGTCTCCGGGCTTGTCGTAGGTGTCGATGCCGACGACGCGCAGCCCGCGCAGGTCGCGGCTGAAGTACGTCGGTTGGTCGCCCGGGAAGAACCGGTCGTGGAAGCAGTCGTTGCCCTGCCACTGCCCGACCCGGCAGTTCGCGTACGGATCGCCGACGTGCGCGCGATCGTGGTTGCCGCGCACGACGAGATAGTCGCTCCCGTACTTCCCGAACTTGCCGAGCAGCTGCCCGGCATGACTCAGATCGTGCGGCACCGCCTCGGCCGAGATGTCGCCCGCGGCGAGCAGGTAGTCGGCATTGAGCCGGCTCGCGTCCTGCACGAGCGCGGCGAGCATCACCTGCGTGTACTTCGGGAGGCCGGGCTCCTGCTGGATGCCGGGGATGCTCGTGCCGCCGAGGAGTCCGGCGGTGAGCTCGCCCATGTGCAGGTCGTTGCAGAGCACGATCGAGAAGAGGAACGAGCCGGGCGGCGGCTGCGGCGTCGTGAAGCTGTACGGACCGCCGGACGCGATCCCGAAGTCGGACGTGCCGACCGCGTTGCCGTCGATCAGCGTGAACTGCGTCGGCAGCGCGGGCTGCCCGTTCGACCAGGCGCGGTAGTAGTACGTGCGCCCGGGCTCGAGGCCGTCGATCTCGACGTAGTGATACGGCGTGTCGTCCTGGAAGCTGCCCGCGACGTGGTTCAGCCGCCCCGGATGCGTGCCCCAGTGCACCTCACCGTGCGTCGGCGCGGGCACCATCCGCCCGAGGCCGTCGTCGGTCCCGGTGAGGCCCGTGTACCAGGTGATGACGGCGCGGTCCTCGGCGAGCGTCACGAGCTCGAGGTTCACCGGCGTGATCGCGCCGCGCTTGGGCGCGGCCGCGGCGACCCCGCTCAGGAAATGGAGCCGCTGCATGAGCAGGGGCGAAGCCGCCCCCACCGCGGTCCAGCGCAGGAGGTCTCGACGCGTGAAATCGCAGCCCGGCACGGCGCGAACCTACCGCCACCGGGCGTGGCGCGGGGCTAGCCGTGTGCCTTGATGGCCTCGATGAGCGCGGGGACGACCTTGTGCGCGTCACCGACGATGCCGAGGTCGGCGACACCGAAGATCGGCGCCTCCGAGTCCTTGTTGATCGCGATGATGTTGTCGCTGTTCTTCATCCCGACGAGGTGCTGCGTCGCGCCGGAGATGCCGATCGCGATGTAGACCTTCGGCTTGACCGTCTTGCCGGTCTGACCGACCTGCAACGCGTACGGCACCCAGCCCGCGTCGACGATCGCGCGCGACGCGCCGAACGCGCCCTTGAGCAGCTTCGCGAGCTCCTCGACGAGCGGCTTGTAGTTCTCGGCGGCGCCGAGGCCGCGTCCGCCGGAGACGACGACCGCCGCTTCCTCGAGCTTCGGGCCCGTCTGCTCCTCTTCGAAGCGCTCGAGCACCTTGGCTTCGGCCGCGCGCCCCGCGTCGACCGCGCCGACTTCGACGACTTCCGCCGCGCCGCCGCCGGACGCCTCGGCCGCGAACGACTTCGGCCGGATCGCGACGAGCGCCGGCTTGCCGGCCTTCGACTTCGCGTCGACGTTCACCGTGCCACCGAAGATCGCGGTGCCGAACTGCACGTCGTCGCCGGCGAGCGAGAGGCTCATTCCGTTGGTGAACACCGGCACGTCGAGCCGCACGGAGAGGCGCGCGAGCGCGTCGCGGCCGTCGTAGCTCTGGACGAACAGCACCGCGTCGGGCTGGTGCTCGGAGACGAGACCGGCGATCGCGACACCCGCGACCGCGCCGGGCAACGCGCCCGCGGGGTCGACGTGGAAGACCTTCGTCGCGCCGTACTCGCCCACCTGCGTCGCGACCGCGGTCGCGTCGTCGCCCGCGTACACGACCTCGACCGTCGAACCGAGCTCACGCGCCTTCGTGAGGAGCTCGAGCGTCGCCGAGGTCACCTTGTCACCCGCGGTCTCGGCGAAGACCCAGACCTTCGAGAGCGTCATCGGAGTCGATATCCCTTCGTCGTTCGCAGCGTCGATCAGATGACCTTGAGCTTCTCGAGGAACGCGACGACCTTCTCGAAGCCGGTGCCGTCGTCCTCGAACTTCTCGCCGGCCTGGCGCGCGGGCGCAGGCTCGACGTTCGTGATCTCCTGGCGCGCGCCGGCCCAGCCGACCTGGTCACCGAGACCGAGGTCGCTCGCGGTGACCTGGTCCACCGGCTTGTTCTTCGCGGCCATGATCCCCTTGAACGAGGGGTAACGCGGCTCGACCACACCGGCCGTCACGCTCACGACCGCGGGGAGCGACGCCTCGACGACGTCGTAGCCCGCTTCGGTCTGGCGCTGCACCTTCGCCTTGCCGTCGGCGATCTCGACGTGCTTCGAGAACGTGAGCGCGGGCCAACCGAGGATCTCCGCGACCTGCCCGGGGATCGTGCCGGTGTACCCGTCGGTCGACTCGGTCGCGGTGAGCACGAGGTCGGTGTCGCCGAGACGCTCGACGCACTTCGCGATCACCTTCGCGGTGCCGAGCGCGTCGGTGCCCTCGCACGCGGGATCGGAGACGAGCACGGCCTTCGCCGCGCCCATCGCGAGCGCGGTGCGCAGTCCCGACACCTCGTTGTTCGGTGCCATCGAGACGAGCGTGACCTCACCGCCGCCCGCGGCGTCGACGAGTTGCAGCGCCATCTCGACGCCGTAGCTGTCGGACTCGTCGAGCACGAGCTTGCCCTCGCGCTTCAACGTGTGATCCGCGTCGAGCGCACCGGGCACCGCGGGATCGGGAATCTGCTTCACACAGACGACGACGTTCACGTCGGAGGTCTCCTCATCGCACGAAGTCGGCCGACGATTCTGGCCCGCGCGGCCCGCCAACGTCGAACTGCCCGCCGGCCCGTCCGGACCGTGGGTACACGCTCGTCGCGTCGCGACGTGCCAGGGTTTCGCCCGTGGCGGCGATCGAAGCCCGGGGGCTCGTCAAGGAGTATCGGAGCTCGCGGGGCGCCGTGAAGGCGCTCGACGGGCTCGATCTCGAGGTGCCCGAGGGCGGCGTCTTCGGGTTCCTCGGCGCCAACGGTGCGGGGAAGACGACGACGATCCGCGCGGTCGTCGGCCATCTCGTCGCCAACGGCGGGACGATGCGCGTGCTCGGCGCCGAGATCCCGAAGGCCCTGCCGAAGATCATCGACCGCGTGGGCGCCCTCGTGGAGCAGCCGCTCTTCTTCCCGGGCTTCAGCGGGCGCCGCAATCTCGAGCTGCTCGCGCGCAGCCGCAAGTTCCCGCGCTCGCGGGTCGACTCGGTGCTCGAGACCGTCGGCCTGGCGCCGCGCGCCGACTCGCGGTTCGCGACCTACTCACTCGGCATGAAGCAGCGGCTCGGGGTCGCCGCGGTGCTGTTGAAGGAGCCCGAGCTCTTGATCCTCGACGAGCCGGCGAACGGGCTCGACCCCGAGGGCATCCTCGAGATGCGCACCCTGTTGCGGGAGCTCGCCGGGCAGGGGCGCACCGTCTTCGTGTCGAGTCACCTGCTGGCCGAGGTGCAGCAGACGTGTGACCGCGTCGCGATCGTGGCGCACGGCCGCACGATCGCGTCGGGCACCGTGCACGAGCTGTTGCAGGGAACCGTCGCCCGCTTCCGCGTCGCCATCCCCGGCGGGCCGCAGGAGCTCTCGAACGCGGTCGACGCGCTCAGCGCGGCGGGGTTCCGCGGCACACACGACGAGCGCGGCCGGCTCGTCGTCGAGGTCACTTCCGATCGCGCGCACGAGGTGACGCGCGCGCTCGCGGCGGCGTCGATCTACCTCGCCGAGCTGAGCCCGGTCGAGCGCACGCTCGAAGAGGCGTTCCTCGAGATCACGCACGAAGATCGCGGACAGCAGTGAGCGCGCTGGTCGCGACGGAGCTCCGCCGCTTCTTCTCGCGCCGGCTCGTGCACGGCGCGTTCGCGTTCGGCATCGCGATATCGGTGCTCGTGCTCGTGATCCTCACGGTCCGCTCCGACTTCCGCACCGACACGATGGGTCGGACCACCCAATGTCCGGCGCCGACGGCCGCGCCGGGCGCCCCGGCCACCGCCCCCGCCACCATCGCGCCCACGGACCCCGGCGCGAGCTGCGTCACGAGCAACGTGTCGCAGCGCCGGGATCATCGTCTGAAGATCGGGTCGAACTTCTCCGGCACCGTCCAGGGAACCGGCGTCGCCATGGTGTTCGTCGCGTTCGTGATCGGCGCGTCGTTCATCGGCGCCGACATGGCCGCGGGCTCGCTCGGCAACCAACTCGTGTTCGAGCCGCGCCGAACGCGCGTGGTCGTCGCGAAAGCCGTCGCGGTCGGAATCGCCACGGCGTCGTTGGCCGTGGTGCTCCTGCTCTGGATCGGGCTCCTGCAATACGTCGGGTCGGAGATGCGCGGCGTCGTCGCGGGACTCGACGGATCGTGGTTCGCGGCGCGCGCGGGCGACATCGTGCGGGTCGCGGCCGCGGTCGGGCTGGCCGCGGCGACGTCCTACGCGATCACCGTCGTGACCCGCCGGACGGTGGCCGCGGTCGCGGGCCTGCTCGTCGTCGGATGGGTGAGCGCGATCATCGGCAATCTCCACGCGTGGCACTGGGTCGGCAAGTTCAATCCGGCGACCGCGTTCGTGATCGTCGCCGTCGACCCGCGTCTCGCCGTCGCCGACCGGTCGCGCACGCTCACCACGGGCGGCGCCGCCGTGTCGGCCTGCGTGTGGACCGTCGGCCTGTGCGTGTTGGGCATCTTCGTGTTCGGGCGGCGCGAGGTGCGCTGAGTACCGTCGGTCCCGATGGACCGGCCGTTCGATGTGATCGTGATCGGCGCGGGACCCGCGGGAGTGGCTGCGGGGATCCGCGCGGTCGAGCACGGGCTCGCGACCGTCGTGCTCGACGCGGCGACGTTCCCGCGCGACAAGACGTGCGGTGATGGGCTCACCACGAACGCGCTGCGGTTGCTCGAGGAGCTCGGCCTGCCGCGTGCGGCGCTCGGATGCGACGCGTACGAACCGGTGCGCGAGGTCGTGCTGGTCTCTCCGTCGGGTCGACACGTGCCGCTGCCGATCGGTGCGGGCGGCGAGCGCGCCGGCGTCATCTCGCGGCTGCAACTCGATCAGGCGTTGGTAGACCTCGCGCGCTCGCGAGGTGTCGACGTGCGCGAGTCGTGGCGCGTCGCCGCGGTCTCGCCGACGTCGCGCGGCGTACGGGTTCTCAGCGACACCGAGGCCGAGCTGTCGGCGCGCTTCGTGATCGCGTGCGACGGCCACTTCTCCCCCGTCCGCCGCGCGTGGCAGGGAACCGGGCCGGAGCTCGGTGAGTGGCACGCGGCGCGCCAGTACTTCAGTGGCGTCACCGATCGACGGCTGTGGGTCGACTTCGAGCGCGACCTGTTACCCGGGTACGCGTGGGTGTTCCCCTTGCCCGGCGGGCGCGCCAATGTTGGGTTCGGCGTCCTGCGCGACGGCCGCAAGGGTCGCGATCTCAAGGCGCTGTGGCCCGACCTCTTGGCGCGTCCCGTGTTGCGCGACATCCTCGGGCCGGCCGCGGTTCCGGAAGACCGCGTGCGCGCGTGGCCGATCCCCACGCGGTATCGCGCGGCTTCACTCGCCGACGGGCGCGTGCTGTTCGCGGGCGACGCGGCCGCGGTCGTCGACCCGATGACCGGCGAAGGCATCGCGCAGGCGCTCGAGACCGGCATGCTCGCGGCGACTGCCGTTGCGGATGCGCCCGATGATCCCGAGCTGGTCGACGCGCGATACCGACGCGCGGTCGCGCGTGCGCTCGGCACCGATCTTCGCTTCGCGGGCATGTTGCAGCGGGTGTTGGCGCGGCCCGCGCTGGCCCGCGGGGCGATCCGAACGGTCGCGATCAACGACTGGACCCGGCGCAACTTCGCGCGCTGGATGTTCGAGGACTATCCGCGCGCCGCGCTGTTCACGCCGCGCCGCTGGCACCGGGGCATGTTCGTGGGAGCGGGCGCGTACGGGGCCGACGTGACAGTCTGAGCCGCCGATCGACGGAAGGAAGCGTTCCATGGCCAGTGGCATCAGTGAAGTCGACATCGACCGCAGCGCCGACGACGTGTGGAAGGTCGCGGGCGACTTCGCCGGCCTCGCGTCGTGGATGCCGGGGATCGAGAAGTGCACGCTCGACGGCGATGTCCGCACGATCGAGATGAGCGGCATGGAGATCGGCGAGAAGTTGGTGGCGCGCGACGACGCGGCGCGCGCGATCACGTACTCGATCGTCTCCGGGCCCGCTCCGGTCGAGCATCACGAGGCGACCATCACGGTGACGCCGAAGGGCGCGGGCTCGCACGTCACGTGGAGCGTCGACGTCGCGCCCGACGAGATGCTCGATCTCTTCACCGGCATCTACCAGCAGAGCCTCGACGCCTTGAAGGCGCACGTCGAAGGCTGATCGAACGCTGATCGAACGCTGATCCAATGCTGATCGCAATCCGATGAGCAGCCCGCGGGTGCCGGGTGGGGTCGTGCACGAGCTTCCGACCGACCTGCGTAGCGCGCTCGTCGCCAACTCGACCGCGCTCGCGCTGTGGAAGGACATCACGCCGCTCGCGCGCAACGAGTTCATCTGCTGGGTCGAGGACGCGAAGCAGGAGAAGACGCGAGAGCGTCGCATCCGCCGGACGCAGGAAGAGCTCGAAGACGGCATGCGCCGCCCGTGCTGCTGGCCCGGTTGCAAGCACCGCGAGCGCACCGGCAGGTAGCGGTCGGCGGTGCCCTACGATCGCCTCGTGGGTGGCGTCGGGTTGGCCATGGATGGGCCGTCGAGACGTCGGCGCGCGACAGCGTGGCTGTACGTGAAGTACGTGCGCAGCGTCTACTACGAGCAGGAGCACCCGTTCCGCTTTCAAGCGATCTCCGCGGTGATCATGGCGGCGATTCTCTGGCTCGTTCTGCGCGGGATCGACGGCGGCTCGCGCGAGCTCTACCAGAGCCCTTGGCAGTACGCGCTGGTGTACTCGGCGAGCTTCTCCGCGGTGCGGGTGTGGAAGGTGCACCGCCCCAAGGCGCGCTGGCGGTTCCGGCGGTGGGCGACGAAGCACCCGACACCCGACCAACTCGCCGACCCCGCGTTCGTGGAGGCGATGCTGGACCGCCGGCCGTTACCCCGCGGGAGCGCGTTCGTGCGGTGGTGCGGCTGGACGCTGCTGAGCTTCGTCTTTCTGTTCATCCTTCTCGGGATCGTCGTCGAATCGATCGTCCCGCAGCGCGGCGGGCAGCCCAGCCCGCTGGGTCCGATCGTCGCGTTGGTGTGCGCGGCGCCCGCGATCGTGGTGCTCCGGCTGTATTGGCCGCCGTTGCGCGACTGGCCGCGCGCGGTGCCGGAAATCGGTTGGTATGCCGACCCGGCCGCGGGTCATGAGCTGCGTTACTGGGACGGCAGCCAATGGACCGAGCACGTCTCGGACCACGGAACGCAATCGATCGATCCGATCCAGTAGGCGACACCGACGGGCAGCGACGCGCGTACGTCGATCGCGCGACGACCGTGATCGTGCGCGCGCTTCAGATACGGAGCACCACACGACCAGAGGAGCGCGCGACGGGCTCAGGCCGGCGTGATCGCAGCCGGCGCGTCCGGCTCGACGAGGATCTTCACGTGGTCGTCGGGTGAGCCGAGCGCAGTGAACGCGTCGGCGACACCGTCGAGACCGCAGACGCCCGTGATCATCGGGGAGACGTCGATCTCGCCCTCCGCGATGGCGCGCAGCGTGTCGGCGAACTCGAACGGGTCGTAGGCGAACGAGAAGATCAGCGTCAGCTGCTTGAGCTGCGGGAGAACCGGGCGAATCGTGTCCGGCTGCATGCACGAGCCCACCACCACGACGCGCGCCATGGCGGGAGCCGAACGGATCGCGAGTCCGAGCGAGCCGGGCACACCGATCGCGTCGAAGATCACGGGCGTGCCACCGCCACCGCCGCGCTGCCAGGCGTCGATCGGATCGTCGGACGCAGGATCGACCGCGACCGTCGCGCCCATGGCCAGCGCGGTCGCGCGCCGGCGCGGCGAGAAGTCGCTCGCGACGATCGCACTCACGCCGAGCCGGCGCAGCTCCGCGATCACCGCGAGCCCAACCGGACCCGCACCGTGCACGATCGCGGCATCCCGCTCGCCGAGACCGCCGCGCGCGACCGCGTGTCGCCCCACCGCCATCGGCTCGGTGAGCGCGGCGCGCCGCGCCTCGAGGCCGTTCGGCACCTTGAGACAGATGCCCGCAGTCAACCGCATGAGCTCCGCGTAGCCGCCGTTGTACGCGTTGCTGTACGAGCCGACGGGCTCCATCCCGTTCGCCGTCAACGCGATGGGCAGTGACGTGACGAGATCACCGGCGCCGAGCGGCACCCCCGCGGTCGACGGCCCGAGCTCCACCACTTCCGCCGCGAACTCGTGACCCATCACGTAGTCGCGTCGCGGATCGAACCGCATCGGCACGCCGACCTCGTGCGCGGCATCGACGAGCTCGTCGGCGTGCACGAGCGCGTGCAGATCCGAACCGCAGATGCCACACGCACGCACGCGGACGAGCGCCTCGCCGGGACCGGGAACGGGATCGTCGATGTCGTCGACGACGATGGCTCGATTCCTGGCGACCGCGGCACGCATTGCGGTCAGTCTCGCGCCGGCGAGCCGCGAGCGAAGCCAGCACGCGATCTCGCTCACTCCCATCGCGCGTCATGGAGGGCGAGCTTGGGAGCCCGACCGGTCAACTCTTGTCGATCACGCAGAACTTGTTGCCCTCGGGGTCGGCGAGCACGACGAAGTCGGGGTCGGGCGGATACCGGTCCCAGTCGACGCGCGTCGCACCGAGCCCGATCAACCGCGCGACCTCCACGCTCTGGTCGGCCGCGTACAGATCGAGGTGGACGCGCGGATATTGCTGCACGGGCGTCTCGCTCAGATCGAGCGCGAGGTGCGCGCCGTCACCCGAGCGCGGCACGAGGATCGTGAAGTCGTCGTCGGCGGCGACGGGTCGCTTCGGCACGTAGTCGAGCACCTGCATCCAGAACGAGACCGCGCGCCCGAGATCGCCGACGCCCATCACCGTCGTCCCGATCTGCAGCACGCCGCCATTCTTGACCACGTGGTCAAGGCGCGGTGACACTTCCGCGCAGCGTTGCGCGCCCACAGCGGCGAGCACAGCGAGCAAGCGACCTCGTCCATTCCCGTCACGCGTCGCGGAGGGCGAGCTTGCGAGCCCGACGAAAGGAAGCACCGTGCCCATCGACTTCAGCCTCTCGCCCGAGCTCGAAGAGATCCGCGCGACGACGCGCGACTTCATCGAGAACGTCGTGAAACCGATCGAGAAGGGCATCGACCCGAACGACCGCAAGTCGCTCATCACCGGCATCATCGAGATGCGCAAGGCCGCGCAGGAGCGCGGCATCTGGCTACCGCACATGCCGAAAGAGTGGGGCGGCATGGGCCTCGGTCACGTGCAGCTCGCGATGGTGCAGGCCGAAGCGGCGAAGACCGGCTTCGGTCCGTTCGCGATCAACGCGCAGGCGCCCGACGAAGGCAACATGCACACGCTGCTCCATTGGGGCACCGACGAGCAGAAGCAGAAGTATCTCAAGCCGCTGTGCGAGGGAACCGCGCGCTCGTGCTTCGCGATGACCGAGCCCGAGGTTGCGGGCTCCGACCCGACGCTCATCCGCACGCGCGCGTACCCCGACGGCGACGAGTGGGTGATCAACGGCCACAAGTGGTTCATCAGCGGCGCGCACCGCGCCAACTTCGCGATCCTGCTCTGCCGCACCGAGGACGATCCCGACCTGCCTCAGGCTGCGAACACCGCGTTCATCATCGACCTCCCGTCCGACGGTTGGACGGAGGTCCGGCAGATCGAGACGATGCACGGCTCGACCGGTCACTCGGAGATCCGCATCGAGGATCTGCGTGTGCACGACGACCAGATGCTCGGCGGTCGTGGGCAGGGCCACCTACTCGGTCAGTACCGACTCGGTCCGGCGCGGCTCGCGCACTGCATGCGCTGGATCGCGCAGGCGGAGATGGCGCTCGACATGATGGTCGACCGTTCGCTCAACCGCTACGCGCACGGATCACTGCTCGCGGAGAAGCAGGGCATCCAGTGGATGATCGCCGACTCCGCGATGGAGCTGTACCAGTCGAAGCTGATGGTGCTGCACGCCGCGTACAAGATCGACAACGGCGAGGACTTCAAGAGCGAGGTGTCGATGGCGAAGCACTTCGTCGCCAACTCACTGAACCGCATCATCGACCGCGCGATCCAGGTGCACGGCGCGCTCGGTTACTCGAAGGACACGCCGCTGGCCGACATGTACCAGCACGCGCGGTGGGCCCGCTTCGCCGACGGCGCCGACGAGGTCCACCAGATGCGCATCGCGCAACGCACGATCGCGGCGTACAAGGACGACGGCTCCACGCGCGCTGCCACCGGCAACTTGCCGCTTTGACGGTGAAGCTCCCGACCGCGCTCTCCCCCGCGCGGCGAAGGCGCGAGCGGAGCGAGCGTCGAGCTCGCCAGCGAGCGAACCAGTCCGCGACCCGGAGGGGAGCGGGCGTAGGAGCGAGCGAATGAACTGGTCACCGGAGCTCGAGGAGCTCGGGAGACGCATCGAGCTCGCCGCGCGCATGGGCGGCGAGGAGAAGGTGGCCAAGCACCGGTCGTTGGGCAAGTTGCCGGTGCGCGAGCGCATCGCGCGGCTGCTCGACGACGACTCGTTCCACGAGATCGGCGCGCTGACCGGACGCGCGACCTACGACGAGGACGGCAAGCTCGTCGACGTCGTCCCCGCGAACTTCGTGATGGGGCGTGGGCGCATCGACGGGCGCACGGTCGTCGTCGGCGGTGACGACTTCACCGTACGCGGCGGCGCGGCCGACGCGTCGATCTTCCAGAAGCAGGTGCACGCAGAGCGCACGGCCCACGACCTGCGGCTCCCGATCGTGCGGCTCGTCGACGGCTCGGGAGGCGGCGGCTCGGTGAAGACGCTCGAGACCGAGCGCCGCTCCTTCGTGCCGTTCAACCCCGGATGGGAGTGGGTCGTCGCGAACCTCTCGACGGTTCCCGTCGTGTCGCTCTGCCTCGGCTCGGTCGCCGGTCTCGGCGCGGCGCGCGTCGTCACGAGTCACTACAGCGTGATGGTGAAGGGCACTTCGCACCTCTTCGTCGCGGGTCCGCCGGTCGTCGCGCGCCTCGGCGAAGAGACCGACAAGGAGACGCTCGGCGGCAGCGCGATCCACACGCGCAACGGCGTCGTCGACGACGAGGCGGAGAGCGAGGAAGACGCGATCGCGAGAGCACGACGCTTCCTCTCGTATCTCCCGTCGTCGGTGCACGAGCGACCGCCGCGCGCCGAGCCCGCCGATGATCCCGAGCGAAGAGACGAGTGGCTCGTTGACGCGATCCCGCGCGATCGCCGCCGCGTCTACAAGGTGCGGCCCATCATCGACGCGCTCGTCGACCGCGACTCGTTCATGGAGATCGGCCGGCACTTCGGCGGCCCCGCGGTCACGGGACTCGCGCGCCTCGACGGCCGGCCGGTCGCGTTACTCGCGGGCGATCCGTATCACTACGGTGCGGGCTGGACCGCGGCGGCGGCACAGAAGGTCACGCGCTTCGTCGACCTCGCCGACACCTTCGGTCTTCCGGTGGTGCGCCTCGTCGACAATCCCGGCTTCGTGATCGGTCGCGCCGCCGAGGAGGCCGCGACGATCCGCTACGGCGCGCGGGCGCTCGCCGCGATCTACCAGGCGACCGTCCCTTGGTGTTCGGTGATCGTGCGCAAGGTGTACGGCGTCGCGGGCGCCGCGCATCAGAACGCGTCGCGTCTGTCGTATCGCTACGCGTGGCCGTCGGGCGCGTGGGGCAGCCTGCCGCTCGAAGGCGGCATCGAAGCCGCGTACCGCGCCGAGCTCGACGCGGCACCCGACCGCGAGGCGAAGCGCGCGGAGATCGAGGCGCGTCTCGTCGCGCGGCAGTCGCCGTTCAAGACCGCGGAGGCGTTCCTCGTCGAGGAGATCATCGATCCGCGCGACACGCGCCGTCTGCTGTG